>NZ_JBHWUI010000117.1:14751-26910 GCF_042737525.1 Kitasatospora sp. NPDC059973
ATTGGTTGTCGGTGCCGATGGCGAACAGGCGGATCGTGCCGTTGACGTTCACGGAGGTGATCTGCTTGACGCTGTTGGCGCCCGGTACGGAATCGAAGGTGCCCCACACGTTGGTGGTGTAGGAGCCTTCGTTGGTCCAGGCCTTGTTGTCGCCGCCGACCGCGAATACCCGGCTGCCCGGACGGGAGGCCTTCACCTGCTGGACCCAGCCGGCGAGGTCGTCGGTGCGGGTGGTATAGGCGCCGGTGCGGGTTTCGGTGGCGGGGGTGCCGAGGCAGTTGCCTTGCCAGGAGCGGGAGGCGATGGCGGCGAGTTCGGTGGTGCCGTTCTTGTCGCGGAGGGTGGGTGCGCCGGCGTCGCCCTCGCAGAGGGTGGTGTCGTTGGTCGGGCTAATGACGTCGAGGCCAGTGGCGGCGATGGTTCCGGCGGTGAGTGTGGTGGTGTGGAGTTTGGCAGGCACCCATTCGCTCTTGGTGCGGCCGTACCCGGCGATGCGCAGAATCTCCCCCGTCGTGGGGGCTGAGGTCGCGACGGTCACCGGGGTGATGCCGTCGACGGGCGTGGCGAGGCGAGCCATGACGAGGTCGCGGTCGGTGCGGGGGACCAGTTCGACGATGTCGGTTTGCTTGCCAGCGCTGGTGTTGGCGAGGTCGGTGCGGCCGATGGTGGCGGTGGTCTTGTCCTTGGGCGCGCCGGCGGTGACGGTGGTGAGGTCGCTCGGGTTGTCGGTGAAGCAGCTGGCGGCGCTGAGAACCCAGTATCGGTTGACGAGGGTGCCGGAGCAGGCGCGCTTCCCGTCACCGATGTTCAGCTTGGCGGCGAAGGCGAGCGCTGGGTCGGTGGGCTGGCCGCCCGAGGGCGAGGTGCTGGACCCGGTGACCCGCAGTTCGAGCAGGACAGAATGGGAGTTGGCGTTTGCGCCTTCGCCCACGCCGACGAAGGTGTCGTGGGGGACATCGATGGGCTGGCTACTACCGTCGGTGGTCAGGCTGGCGTGCAGGTCGCGGCCGTAGGTCTGGAGCCGGAACGTGTCCGGGATGGTGACGGCGAGGTAGCCTGCGGCGCCAGGGGCGGCGAAGCACAGTCGGTGCAGGGTCAGGTTGATGCCGCGCGCCCAGACGGCGATCTGGTGGGGCGAATCACAGGGGACATAGGTGATGCCGCCGTCACCACGGACGAGCGTGGCGCCCGTCGCGGCTAGCACCTCGTCGGCGCCGGGGTAGGAGAAGCCCTCGGAGATGGTGGGTGCTCCGACGTTGGCGGCCGGGTCGGGAGCGGCGTGTGCGAAGGGAGCCGCGACCAGGAAGGTGATGGCGGTTGCCACCGCAGCGGGAAGCCATCGGCGTATGCGCGAAGCCATGGACTCGCTTTCGTTTGATGAGCTCGCAGTCCTCGAACCAGCGAGGGAACGACGGGCATGGGTGTACATGATGGAGGGCTGGGCCCTGGTCGGGCGTGAAGCCCGGTAGTCACGGGAATGGTAGTGGTCAGCTTGGGAGGCACTGCGCCTGACGCCCCATGAGCGGCACCCCTTGGGATTCGGGAGCCAGGACTTTGATTCGTATATCTCATCAAAAGTCGACTATGTCCCGTGCTATGTATGCGACGACGATGTTCTTCGGTTCCTTACCACGCTTCTGACTAGGGATCTGATGACTCACCGTTGCCCTGGTGTGGCTAGGCTCGCGTTTGCTCCGTGTCTGGGCGGGGCCAGGTAGAAATGGGGAACTTTCGTTGCCTTTTGACATATCGAAGACGACACGCGGTGGAGGGAGGTTCGTCGGCGCGCACGCGGTGAGTCGTTGGCTGCTGCCCCTGGTGCTGCTCGCCGGTTTGGTGTCGGCGACGCCGGTCGCCGCCGATGAACCGCCGCCGAGCGGCTTGGGTGCGACTGATCGCGGCAGGACTGTCGAGTTCTGGAAGGCCGGGGGACCGGCCGTCAAAGTGGCCGCAGAGGCGGCCTTGACGGGGTCGGACCAGGATGTGCGGCAGTTCCTGGACAGCGGCCGGGCCGCCGCCGAATACCAGGACGACAAGGAAGCGGCCCTGCAGATCATCGCCCAGGCGGGGCCGGGCCTGCGGAAGGCCGCCGAGGCGGCCGTCGCCGGGACGCCGCAGGACCTGGACGCCTTCGTCAAGGAGGGCTGGAAGACGCCGCTGCAGCAGGACGAGGCGGTGGAGGCCACGCGGATCACCGACGCCGGCGGGCCAGGGGTGAAGCAGGCGGGGGATGCGGCGCTGAACGGGTCGGTGGCGCAGCTCGAGGACTTTCTCAACCGTGTGCAGTTCCAGCAGCGCGACACCGATGATCTCGTGCGGGTCACTCAGATTGAGAGTGCCGGCGGTCCCGCTGTGAAGCAGGCAGCGTCGCTGGCGATGAATGGGACGGCTGAGGACGTCCGCGAGTTTCTGGCGGTAGGTCAGTACATCGCCCGTGCCAACGATCAGGAATTCGCGACGATCTCCCAGCTCACCGACGAGGTGAACGCCGCAGGCCTGCGGGCGGAGCAGGAGTCGGTGGCCTCCAAGGAGGCCAGTGAGCAGGCGGTGTCGGCGGCGCGGTTGGCCAAGGAGGCCGCCGCGGTTGCCGCCGCGGAGAGCAAGGCCGCGCAGAACGACGCGTCGCGTGCGGCGGAGGCGAACCGGCGTGCCGCCGAGGCGACCCTGCGTGCCGCCGATGCCGCGCGGGCGGCGGTCACCTCCTCACGTGCGGCGAACTCGGCGGCGCGGGCTGCGGCGTCGGCGGCCGCTGACGCTTCTGCCGCCGCCGCCAATGCGGCCCAGGCGACTGCCAAGGCCCTGAGCGCGGCCGCTGCGGGGGTGGTGGATGAGAACGCGATCAAGGGGGCGTTGTTCGCCGCTCAGCTGTCCGGTGCCGCCGCTAAGGCGGCTGACAAGGCTAGCCGTGCCGCCAGCGCGGTTGCCCAGATGGAGAAGACCGCGCAGGACATCAGTGCTGACGTGAACGCGGCGATCCTTTCTGCTAACGAGGCCGGCGGCTACGCGGTGCAGGCCGGCTTGTCCTCTGTGGAGACCACGGCGGCGGCCGGGGCGGCGCGCCGGTACTCCCAGGAGTCGACGCGGGCGGCCAAGGCGGCGGCGGCTCTGGCAGGCGAGGCGGGACTCGCCGCCGCTGCGGCGCGGGATGCCGCGAACTCGGCGGCTGCCCGAGCGAGCGCGGCGGCCGACGCTGCCTCGAAGGCCGGCTCCCACGCAGGCGATGCCGCGCAGGCCACCGAGCAGGCCAGGATCCACTCCGAGGCCGCCCAGGCGGCATCCGATGCGGCCACCTCGGCGGTGGAGAAGGCGAAGACGGTCTACGACCTCGCCCGCAAGACCGAGGCCGAGGAGGTCACCGCCCGCACTAACGCCGGACGCAACGAGGCCGAGGACCTCACCTCCGCCCACAGCGCGGCCCAGACGGAGTCCGCCAGAGTCCAGAGCGAGGCGAAGAAACTCGACGAGGACTTCACCCACCTCGCCACCCAGGCTGGGCAGCCCGGCACTGACCTCCAACAGGTGGTCACCACCGGCCGTAAGATGGCCGTCACCGCCATGAAGATCAGCGGACCGTGGAGCCGCGCGGCCGCTGAATACGCGCTCGCCGGTTCCGACAGTGCCATGGCCGACTACGCCCGCACGGGCTGGCAGAACGCCCAGCACCAGGACGAGGGCGACCAGGCCCGCAGCCTCGCAGCGGCCTCGCCCTACGAGGCCGTGCGCACCGCGGCGGCGGAAGCGTTCAAGGGCGACGCGGCACGCATCCACACCTTCTTGGAATCCGGCCAGTACGAGGCAGCGTCCACTGAGTACCTGATCGACGTGACACGCATCAGCCAGGCCGGCGGCCCCGGTGTCCGACAGGCCGGTGACGCCGCCATCAACGCGGGCGCTCCGAGGGCCCTGGTCGACTTCTTGACGGTCACCCAGTACCAGGCCCGGGAAACCGACGACCGCGTCGTCGCGGCCCGTCTCTCCCAGAACGGGGGCCCCGAGGTGAGGGCCGCGGCCGAAGCCGCGATCGTCAGCCCCCCCAACGCCCTGCGCGCCTTCATCGACAGCGGCCAGTACCGCGCGGAACGCCAGGACCAGCTCAACGCGGTCCACGCCGCACAGATACAGCAGGCGATCGCCGAAGCAACCGATGTCGCGGCCAGGGCTCACCAAAGCGCGGCTCAGGCCGCGCAAGCCTACGCCGTGGCCCGCAACGCGACCGCCGAAGCCAACGGCTACGCGCAGCAGGCGCAGAACGACGCCGACCAGGCCGCGGCATCCGCCCGGCAGGCCCAGGTCTCGGCACAGCAGGCCAAGCAGTCTGCCGACAAGGCGGCTACAGCCGCGAAGACCGCCAACAAGGCCCGGCAGCAGGCCGCCAGCAGCGCGAACTCCGCCGCCAGCTCCGCGACGACTGCGAGGGCGAGCGTCGCTGCCGCGTTCGACAGCGCCGGCAAGGCGTATGACGCGGCCACCGCGGCGCGCCAGTCCGCGGAGCGTGCGGGCAAGGACGCGCAGACGCTGACGGACATCTTCAACACCACACTCGGCCAGTACCGGAAGGAACGGGAGGAGTACCAGGCGCTCCTTGACCAGAATGCGTTCTTTGCGCGTTGGCACGCATACACGTACCAAAACCTCCCCCCGATCACGAAGGGGATCATCGCCTTCAACAGCCTCCCCCTGCGGCAGAAGGCGGAATTCGCGCTCGACCTTGCCCACACCGGCGCGGATATCTTCGGAGCGCTTCCGGTCGTCGGGACCCCGGTCAGCCTAGCCAACTGCGGCATGTACTTCATGGAAGGCCAGCTCGGCGGCGGCGCCGACAAGTACAAGGACGCCGCACTGGCGTGCGCCGGCACCATACCTCTAGGCGGACTGCCGGGGCTCGGAGCCAAGCTTGAGAAGTGGGGGGCCAAGTACGAGAAGCTCAGCACCGGACTGCAGAACCTCTGGACGAAGGCCGAGGGCGCCCCCCTCCCCTTCTGTCCCACGCGTACGCTGAACAGCTTCCCCGCCGGCACCCGAGTTCTCATGGGCGACGGCTCAACCCGCCCCATCGAGACCATTCGCACAGGCGATCAGGTGATGGCCACCGACCCGGTCTCCACGGTTACGGGACCGCAGAACGTCGAAGCAACCATCTTCACCCCCGACGACCGGGACTTCACAGACCTGACCGTCACCACCGCAGACGGCACCACGAGTGCCGTCACATCCACCGACCACCATCCTTTCTGGAGTGAGAACCAGCGCACTTGGCGGGCCGCCGCCGACCTCACCGCGGCGGACAGTCTCCGAACTGCTGAGGGGTTGCCACTCCAGATCTCTGCTGTCCGTCACTGGAAGAGCCTTCAGCCCGCCTACAACCTCACTGTTAGCACTTCCCACACCTACTACGTCCTTGCCGGCGGCATCCCGGTCCTTGTCCACAATGACGACAAGTACCTTTGCGTCGATGGGGACCACCTAGTCCTTGGAATCAATCCATTCTCGGACAGGCTGAAGGATACGCTCAAAGCGCGCACCTACAATGGCGGATCATACGGTGACCCCTACCCGAACGGAGACGGTCGGCCAATTTGGATGGTTGGTGTCGAGAACGCCCTGGGAAATCCGAATGTGAAAATCTCTGTGACGCTCGACGGCGTACCGGGGGCAGAGGACCCGGATCAGGCGCTGAAGATGCTAGTCGAACGTGGCAGGCCCCTGATCGGACCTAACTGGAAAGTCGCGGCAGCCAAGACTAACGGGACCTCCTGGGAGATGGCGGTGCTACGTCTCAAGGTCGTTCTGGGGAAGCGTAAATGGAACTCCATCGAGTGGTACTGGGGTGGTCGCAACGTCACGGAGAAGATGACTGTTCCAGACTGGGCGCAGGATTGACCGCTAAACCCTGCGTGCGTGTCTTGCAGTAGGTGGTCCAGGCGGGGTGCTTCTGCAGGTTTGGGAGCACCCCGCCCTGCTGATGAGGAACGCTGAGATGCCTGCGGGGACGACGCGAGCGCCTCTGTCGGGCGGGCATTGGGCCGACTTGCGCTCAGTGTCCCGGGAAGGAGTAAGCGAATACGCAAGCCGATCTCCCGTCGCATTGTGCGAGGCCCATCGGTCCGTCTGTGGCAATAGGAATCAAGGGTTTTCAGGGGGTATCCTCTGACTCCGGCCAGGCGGGCTGTGAATGAAGGGGGGATTTCTGAGTTTCTCTGTATTGCCTTGGGCCTTCAATCTTCCTGAATGTTTTCCCTCACCATTCGGACAGCCTCTTGGGGTGTTGCCGCAGTCCCGATCTCGGGGGTGTCATGGGGGAAAAGTCGAAGAATTCTAAAACCCCCTCGATTGGGAAATATTGAAGGAAGGTCCTGGGACCATGGCAGCTCGGCGGATCGACTGAACTGCAGCGACCCGTGGCTTACCAGCGGAAAGAGCGCCCTCAGCACCGGGTCTGCATATGCCGCTTCGACCAGCTCATTATCAATAAGGCCTCGACTCATTTGGCGCACTTCGCCCCATTGTTCCGCAACCGGATCGCCCCACGTTTCTGGGTAATCGGCGTGGTCGGGCGGGTAATTATCAGAATTTCTGGAATCGGTCACGGTAAGTAGGCCACCAACTTGCATGTAGGGAGGGGGTGGGACGTGAGGACGGATCTGTCTCGAGCTTAGTGGGTTGGGGCGGTCCCGCAGCATGTGCGGCCAGGGCGGTGGGCACCTTCGAGTCGGCGGGCGGATGCGGGCCGCTGGAGGCGCTCCATGGCCGGTAGTGCGAAGCGGGCGCGGCACCGCCGAATCGGCTGGAGGCCGATGTTCTCGGCCGAAGCGAGAGCTGAACGTGCCTCACATGACTGAATCTCTGATTCAGTGCTGACCTGCGAGGTCAGGTTGACAACCCCAGATCACGACCGATGAGTCGGGTGGAGGCCAGGTCTTCCGGTGTCGCTTCGCGCTCGCGCGTGCCATCGGCACCATCGCGTCGAGTGAGCGCTGGGTCTCCGCCTGGAGCCGGGTCTGGGTTCTCAGCCAGGCCGCGGGGAGCCTTTCGTCGTTCAGTATCTCCAGCAGGCTGCGCAATGCCTTGTGCGGATCGGCTGTGCCTTTTGTGGTGTTCCCGTGTCTCCTCCCCTGGTAGGGACTGATTCCCTGGGGGAGGCGGTGCACACGCGGACCCCCTTGCTCCGGGGAGCAGTTGGTCTGGGTGCGAAGCTGGGGTGGGGTGCGCGGGAGACCGGGAGGGGACGGGCTACGTGCGGCGGGTCGTTTCGGCCGGTTGTCCCGGACCCGGTGGCAGGGTGAGCGTGATCTCACGGGTGGGCGACGTGAGGGTCACGGTGGAGTCGCCGCGGCCGATGGCCCGGTCGAACTTCTTGATCTCCGCCCAGGTGAAGCCCTGGCGGCGGTAGCGGTTGCGCTGGCCGGGTTTCATGTTCCGAATATCGCGTTTGTCGACTGTGGTCATCCCGGGGTGCCATGCCGCGGCCGGGCCGCCGGTCATCTTGCTCATTTGCGACTTCATCGGTCCAGGGCGGTCGGGTCTGATCAGCGGGCGCTCGGCGCGCTCTCGCGGCGGCTGGAGACAAGGGTGCGCCAGCGGCCGCGAACGTCGTGTTCGCCGTCGAGCCAGCGTGCGGGTGAGGCGTGGTCGAGGGGGCGGCCGGCCATGAAGTGAGCGATGTCGACGTAGTAGGCGTAGTCGCGGCCGCGGGTGAGCTGGTCCGGGCGCAGGATCGCGGCCGCGAGGTCGGCCTCGCTGTCGAGGACGGCGTGGTGGAAGCAGAGCGCGAGGGCGAGGGTGGCCTGGGCGGTGCGCAGGCCAGCGGTGCGGATCTCGGCGTCGAGGACGTCGGCGCGGTCCTGGAGGCCGTTGCCGGGGGTGCCGGCGTCGCGGATGAGGGCGGCGATGCAGGTGGTGAGGGTGGTGGCGCGCAGGTCGAGGCCGGTGAGGAGTTGTTCGGCGAGGTCGAGGTGGTCGTCGGCCAGGGCAGGGTCGGGGTGCGACCACGGCGAGACGGCCAACCGGGCCGCCAAGGCGAGCAGGGCGTGGGCGCCATGATCAGAGTGGACGCCGAGAGATTGCAGGACCAGAAGCCCGCGTGGACGTTCGCCGCCAGGGGCGGCCCGTTGAGTCACCCCCTGCGGGCCGACGGAGCCACCGTTCACGAGTGCCTATCCCTGGCTCTGGTCTATCTGCGCAATGCTGGCGTGGAAGTGCCTCTCTTACTTTGGCCCCAAGATGCCGATCACGGATCGGCCCGTTGCGTGGGCCTTCGGGTGCCGGTCGCGCATCCGGCGATCTCACGCACGAGTTGAGCCAGCCTCGGCCCAGTCACGGTGGTGCCCCCGAATCGTCGTTACCTGGTCCAGGGCATCTCCGTCGACCCGGTGGGCCGGTACCAGGTGATGCCCCACTCCGTGCCCCAGTCCTTGCCGGTCCAGTCGTAGGAGGGTGTCCAGAGTGGTCGGACCGGTTGAGGTCCCCACTCTTCCGGGTCCGGGCGCACCAGCAACTCGTCCTCATGAGCGTAGCCGCCGGTGAGGACGGTCGCCACGAACTCCGCGAAGCCGCCGTCGAAGCGGTCGAGCTCACCGTCGTCGACGCCATCGAAGTCGCAGAAGACTGCCACCGGCCACTGTTCCGGGTCCGGGTCGGTGGTCAGCCAGCAGCAGTACACATGGTTGCTGTTCATGCCCCAGGGCAGCAGTCCGCCCGGGTCCGGGAACACGGGGGTGTGCTCCTGGTCCCAGAACTCGTCCTCGCCCTCGACCTGCTCCCGGAACTCGGTGTCGGTCTCGAAGCGCCACCCCGCCATGCCGCCCGGCGATCCGAACACGCGGGGACGCAGAACCGGCGACCGCACGCCCCACTCGCCGTTCAGGTTCACCGCGCCGTACAGGTCGATGAACGCCCGGTAGTCCGACGGCAGCTGGACCCCGAGCTCGGTCTGTGCCAGCTCCCATGGCACCCGCGCCGGGCTGTACGCCGGCTCGCCCATGATCGCCCGCAGCCGGTCCCATGCCTTGGTCATCGCCCGACCCTCTCCGTCCGTCAGCCTGTCAGAGGCTGCACTTTAGGCCACAGCTCCGACAAGCCAGTGACCCGACCGGAAGACCGCCGGCTGACGAGCCCCGCTCGATCGACGAGACCGTTCGCCGGGTCGAGTACAAGCAGCCGTGGGACGAGGTAACCGCCTGGTCCCGCCCGGCCCATGCACTCGCTGTTTGACACGCCAGCTCATGTGATGTCTGTCAGGTTCTTCTGTTCAACTGCTGAGCCTCGGGTCTTTGGCATGTGCGCTCGCGTCGCCACTACCCGTGGCACCAACTTCCCGTCGTCTGTGTATGGGGCTCGGCGGTAAGGTCGCGGGCATGTGGGAGGGAATGGACGCGGTTGACTGGGCGGCGCTGGGGCACAACTACGGGTCTGCCGAGGACGTGCCTGATCTCTTGCGTCGGTGTGCGGGGCCAGATCCGGACGATGCCGTCGACGCGGCGTTCGACCTGCTTAACCTGCTCTTCCACCAGGGCGGTTGGATCTGCTCAGCGGCACCTGCCGCGCTGCCTTCCCTCTTGCGGCTGGCCGCGAGTCCGGTCGTGCCGCTCCCGAGTCACCGCGTGGTGCTGGAGCTGGTGTCGAGGCTGGCGGCCGAGGCCGGTCGGGTAGCGGAGAGGTTCCTTGACCGTGGCTGGCGGTCGGCGTGGGAGCAGGCTCTTCCGGAGGTGCTCGTCCTGCTGACTGATCCCGCCTCGGAGATACGGCGGGACTCGGCTCACCTGCTCGGTGTCTGTGAGAGCCCCGGTGAAATCGTCCTGCCAGCACTTGTGCGGTGCTGGCAGGCGGAGGTCGATCCGGCGACCCGTCTCGACGTGGTCCTCGCGCTCGGCAAGGCGGTGGGACGGGAGCCGGCTGGACCGCGGGCCACTGAGGTCCTGGAGGTACTTCGTGGGCTGCTCGCCGCCCCGGAAGCGCAGACCCGCCTGGCGGCGGTGCACGCGCTCGCTCCGGCCGACCCGGATCTTCCAGTCCAACAGGTCGGCGTTCTGCTGGAAGCGGTCCGGGACCCGGGTGTCGAACTGTGGCGGCACACCAGCTCGGTCGAGGCCGACGTCCAGGGTGTCCACCACTGGACGGCGGCGCTGTTCACCGGGCCTTCTCCCGTCTTCACGCTCGGGCTGCTGGAGGATCATCCCGACGTCGACCAGCGGGTCGGCGCACTGGCCCAGGCGGGCGGGTTGCTGGCGCAGTGGCGTTCAGTGAGCACCGACCTCCTGCCTGTCCTCGCCGCGCGGCTGGACGATCCCGCCCCTGAGGTCCGGTTCCGGGCGGCCGAGCTGCTCGCCTGCCTCGGCCCGGCCGCGATGGACCATGCCGACGAGGTCGCCGTCCTGCTCGGAGACACCGCCTCGCGGGACACCCGTAAGCGGGAGACCGTCGCCGAGGCCGCCTTGTGGGCGCTGGCCCGGATGAACGATCCGCGCTGCGTGCCGGGCCTGATCGAGCTGATGGCAGACACACGGTCGGGCTTCGCCGCAGGGTCCGCTGGCTATCCAGTCACCGCCGGCCTGCACCATGTTGTCCTCCCCTCGATCCACGAGGTCCTGGGCCGCCTTCCGGACCACGCCGAGCTGCTCCTGCCAGCGATCGGCGAACAACTCGCTGTCGTCACGGACGATCGCATGCTCTACAGGCTCTGCGGGGTGCTCGCGCACTGGGGTCCTGCTGCGAAGGGAGCGGTGCCCCAGTTGCTCGGCCTCTTGGAGGACGACCGGACCTGGGCAGCCGCAGCGAACGCGCTGGCGGGAACCGGGGTGGCGGGGACCAGGGCACGCGACCTGCTGTTGGCCCGATCGAACAGCGGCGAAGCACGCGCGGCCTGGGCCTACTGGAAGGTCAGCGGCGAGCCTGGACCGGCCCTGGAAGCACTTGGACGCGCTGACTCCGAAGGGGGCATCACGCGTCCTTCCCTGCGCATGCTCGCTGACCTCGGCCCTCATGCCGCCCGCTACGCGGACCGGCTTCGGGCGCTGGCCTCCGACAACGACCCCTGGACCCGCGTCGAGGCCGCGCACGCGCTCTGGGCCACGACTGGCGATTTCGAGATCAGTGTCCCGGCCATGACGAGTGCCGTTCAGGAGTTGGCCAACGGAATCTATCTCCCGGTCATGCTCCCCGCCGTTCGTCACCTGGCCCAGGTCGGCCACGCTGCCCACCCCGCCGCGCAGCTCCTACGCGGCGTGCTGGCCCGTGATCAGCGGCTCCGCAGCGATGGCGGTTGGCGGGGTTTCACCCAGGACGAAGCCATCCGCGCCGCTCTCGAAGAACTGCTTGCCGCTTGTGGCTGACCGACCATAACCACCACCTGAAGCTCGACCCCGCCACATAGCCGGGCTTGCCCTGGCTGTCCTTGGAGCGGACCCTGCGCTACTGAAGCCTTTCAGGATTCCGAGGGCCGGAGCAGAAGGACGTTGTCGGCGAGCTCAGCGCATGACCAGGGCGACCTCGCGGGTGACGGGGTCCACGGCCGCCAGGATGTGGGCCTGCTCGTCGGTGGTGGTGAGGGTGTCGGACACGGGGGTACCTCCGTGGGGCTGGTCGGGACGGCCGGCGGTCCCGGCCTGGGTGGCGAGCTGCGGTGCTAGCCGGGCGAGGTCGTCCTCGCCGCTGGGCAGGCCGAGCGCGGTCAGGAGCAGGACCAGGTCCTCCTTGTCGCGGGCGCTGTGGGCGGTGCGCACGGCGGCGTCGGCGTCCTGCTGCGGCTCGGTGGGGGAAAGGTCGATGCCCTCCGTGGCGAGCAGAAGTTCTCATCGCTTGCTTGAGCCGGATGCGGTGAAGGTCGCACGTTCGGTGCTGAGGGGGCCGGGTCACGCAATGTGATCCTGCCAACCCGACCACACGCCGGAGCCCAGGGACTGGGCGCTGTCCCGAGATTCCGCTGTACGGGATCTTTGCGGCCCTTTCCCGCAATGCGGGTTCCTGACGGCCCTTTCTGCCCTTCTCCAATGCAGTAGGCGGCGGCGGTTAGCGTCCTCGACGAAGCAAAAGCTTCGGTGTCCGGCCCAGCGAGATTTCCCTGCTAGGAGCTGTTCAAGGTTCGGATCTTGCTGCGGTTCGATGGTGGGCTGGTGTCTCTGGTAGAACTCCGTGCTGTGGCGCGTTTTGACGTGACGGATGCCG
>NZ_JBHWUI010000118.1:0-26391 GCF_042737525.1 Kitasatospora sp. NPDC059973
CCCGCGCCGGGCGCCGGGGCGGGCGGCGTCTCTGCCGGGCCTCCGGCGGCCGGGGCGGGCGGCGTCTCTGCCGGGCCTCCGGCGGCCGGGGCGGTGGGGGAGGCGTCCGGAGTCGCCGCCACGTCGGCGCGCACTGTAGTCCCCGGCACCCGGGCCGCGCCCAGCGCCGGGCCGGTCGCGGGGTCGGCGGCAGTCGTGTCGGCCTCGCCGGGACCGGCGGTGACCGACAGGGCGGTGACCGCCAGGGCCGCCAGCACGCCGGCGGCGACCAGGGCCCCGGCGATCCGGGCGGTCCGCTCCGGCTGCTCCTCGTCGTCCGCCGGCTTCCCGTCACCGGTCCGGCGCCCGCCCGGGCGCTTCCCCGCGCGTGGGGACGCGGCCGCCGGAGCTGCGGGGGGCGTAGGAGCGGCCGAAGTGGTCTTGGCGGTGGCGGGCCCGGGTGCGTCGGCTCCTGGAGCATCCGTCGCGGAGGTGCCAGCCTCGGCAGGGCCGGGATCGGCGGCGGGTCCAGTCGCCATGGGAGTGGCCTCAGCCCCCTCCGGCGGGTGGCCCGGCAGGTCCTCGCCGGGCAGGTCGTCCCCCGGCAGGCCTTCCGCCGGGTGCGCGCCGTCCGGGCCTGCCTCCCACGGCAGGGTCCGGTCCCAGAGCGCGCCCCCGGCTGCGCCTGAGGTGTCCGTGGACGGCGTCACGCGTTCCATACGTCTCTGCTCCTCGTCGTCTGGCCCGGCCCGGCCGTGCGGAGGTCGCACCGGCTGCCGGGCCGCCGTGCCCGGACGGCAAGGGCCCGGACGTAGAGGGTCCGGGGCGACAACGGTCCGGGGGACGGGCCTCGGGCCCGCGTCATTCAACCCCCGCTCCGGCGGGCCCGGCCGGTTCCGGCGCCGACCTGGACCCTCCGCACCCGCTTCCTTGCATCAAGGTGCAAGCCGGGCCCGGCCCCGGCCGGATCCACCACCCGATGCGCCGCCGGATGCACCAACGGACACGCTTCCTGGGCCGCCGGGACAGAGAACCGCCCGGACGGCGGGAGCCCCCGCCGGGGGTTCCTAGGCTCCGACCCGGAGCGACCGGAGCGAACCACCGACCGGCCCCGCGGCGCCCGGACCCGCATCGAGCATGCAGCAGAGCACGCCGGCGCGGCACGGCACAGCAGAGAAACGGGAGAGAACCGGACGTGAGCGACGTGAGCACCGTGGTCGTCAGACGTCCGCCCCGCGCCGAGGGACCGGGCCTGCCGCAGGAACAGGTCGAACTGGCCGAGCCGCCGGTCCTGGGCGAACCCGCCACCGCGGACTTCGGTTCCGTGCTGACGTACCTGCCGATGGGCCTCGGCACCGGCGCGATGGTGCTGATGTTCTCCGTCGGCAACGGCGGCACCGCGATGTACGCGATGTCCGGGATGATGGGCGTCGCCATGGTCAGCATGACCCTGGTCCAGATCGGCCGCCCCGGCGCCGAGCGCCGCCGCCGCATCCGGGCCGAGCGCCGCGACTACCTGCGCTACCTCGCCCAGAAGCGCCGCCAGGCCCGGCAGGCCGCCGCCGGGCAGCGCGCCGCCCTGCTCTGGGACGAGCCCGACCCCGCCGAGCTGTGGGCGCTGGCCGGCGGCCCCCGTCTCTGGGAGCGCCGGCCCGGCCACGAGGACTTCGCCCGCATCCGGATCGGCACCGGTCCGCGCCGCGCCGCCCTGGAGTTCCTGCCCCCCAGGACCAAGCCGGTCGAGGACCTCGAACCGCTCTGCGCGATCTCGCTGCGCCGCTTCACCCACGCGCACCGGACGGTGCCGGACCTTCCCGTCCCGGTCTCCCTCCAGCGCTTCACCGCCATCGAGTTCGTCGGCGAGCAGGAGGACGCTCTCGCCCTGGCCCGCGCCATGGTCGGCCGGCTCGCGGTGTTCCACTCGCCCGACGAACTGCGCGTCGCGGTGCTCGCCGACGAGGCCGGCCGCCGGGAGTGGGACTGGCTGAAGTGGCTGCCGCACAACGCCCACCCGCAGGAGGAGGACGCCGCGGGCCCCGCCCGGCTGGCCGCCGGCGACCACGACGCCCTGCTCGACCTCCTCGGCGCCGGCGTCCGTGACCGGCCCGACCACGACACCGGCTCCGCCCCCGGCGTGGCCGAGCCCTTCGTGGTGGTCGTCGCCCAGGGCGTGCGCCTGCCGGAGACCTCCCGCCTGCTCGGCGCCGGACTGCGCGGCGTCGTCCTCCTCGACCTCACCGGCACCGTCCCCGGCGGGCCCCGGGTGCTGCGGCTCTCCGTCCGCGACGGCCGGGTCACCCTCCCCGCCGGGAGCGCCGCCGTCACCGCCCGCGCCGACCGGCTCAGCGCCGCCGAGGCCGACACCCTCGCCCGGGCTCTGGCCCCGCTGCGCACCGGCGGCGGCGCCGACCTGCGGGACCGTCCGCTGGAGTCCGACGTCGACCTCGCCACGCTGCTCGGCATCCGCGACGTCCGCGGCTACGACACCGCCGCCAAGTGGCGCCCCCGGCAGGCCCAGGACGCCCGTCTGAAGGTGCCGATCGGCGTCACCGAGGACGGCGAGGTGGTCGAGCTGGACCTCAAGGAGTCCGCCCAGGGCGGCATGGGCCCGCACGGCCTGCTGATCGGTGCCACCGGCTCCGGGAAGAGCGAGCTGCTGCGTACCCTCGTGATCGGCCTGGCCGCCACCCACTCCTCCGAACTCCTCAACCTCGTCCTGGTCGACTTCAAGGGCGGCGCCACCTTCCTCCACCTGGACCGGCTGCCGCACACCTCCGCCGTCATCACCAACCTCGCCGACGAGCTCCACCTCGTCGACCGGATGCGCGACTCCATCAGCGGCGAGATGATCCGCCGCCAGGAGCTGTTGCGCGAGGCCGGGCACGCCTCGCTCTACGAGTACGAGAAGGCCCGCGCCGCCGGAGCCACCCTCGCCCCGTTGCCCGCACTGCTGATCGTCGTCGACGAGTTCTCCGAACTCCTCGCCAGCAAGCCAGAGTTCGTCGACCTCTTCGTCTCCGTCGGCCGGCTCGGCCGCAGCCTCGGTGTGCACCTGCTGCTCGCCTCCCAGCGCCTGGACGAGTCCCGGATCCACCGCGTCGAGGGCCACCTCTCCTACCGCGTCGCGCTGCGGACCTTCTCCTCCATGGAGTCCCGCAGCGTCATCGGCACCGCCAGCGCCTACGAGCTGCCCTCCGCCCCCGGCAACGGCTACCTCAAGGTCGACACCACCAACCTGGTCCGCTTCAAGGCCGCCTACGTCTCCGGCCCCGCGCCAGCCGCGCCCCACCCCGACCAGGTGCGCACCGGCCTGCCCGCCCGGGAGGTCACCGCCTTCGGCCTGGAACAGCGCGGCCCGTTCGCCTCCGCCCGCATGGACGAGGAGGCGGCCCTGCTCTCCCTCGCCGAACAGGCCCTGCTCCGGCGCCCCGCCGAGGACCAGCCGGCCGAGGAGGGCGGCGACAGCCTCTCCGAGGTCCTGGTCGCCCGGCTGGAGGACGCCGGACCGCCAGCCCGCCAGGTCTGGCTTCCCCCGCTCACCGCCCCACCCAGCCTGGACCAGCTGCTGCCCGGCATCGTGCCCGACCCGGACCGCGGTCTCGCCACCTCCGACCCGCGCCTGCGCGGCGCCCTGCGCGTCCCGCTCGGCCTGGTCGACCGCCCCTTCGAGCAGCTGCGCGACCTGCTCGTCGCCGACCTCTCCGGGGCCGACGGCCACATCGGCGTCGTCGGAGCCCCGCAGACCGGCAAGTCCACCCTGCTCCGCACCCTCATCCTCGCCCTGGCGCTCGCCCACACCCCCGAGGAGGTCCAGTTCTACTGCCTCGACTTCGGCGGCGGCGGCCTGGTCTCCACCGCGGGCCTCCCGCACGTCGGCTCCGTCGCCACCCGGCTGGAACGCGACCGCGTGCTGCGCACCGTCGAGGAACTCCACCAGCTCCTCGAACACCGCGAACAGCTCTTCACCTCCCGCGGCCTGGAGTCCGCCGCCGCCTACCGTGCCCTGCGCGCCCGCGGCGCCGTCGACGACCCGTACGGCGACGTGTTCCTGGTCGTCGACGGCTGGGCCACGCTCCGCCAGGAGTACGAGGACCTGGAACAGCGGGTGATGGACCTCGCCGCCCGCGGGCTCTCCTTCGGCATCCACGTCGTCGCCTCCGCCGTGCGCTGGTCCGAACTCCGCTCCCGGCTGCGCGACCTGCTCGGCACCAAGCTCGAACTGCGCCTCGGCGACTCCATGGAGTCCGAGGTCGGCTCCAAGGCCGCCGCCGCCGTGCCGCACCGGCCCGGCCACGGACTCACCGTCACCGGGCACCACTTCCTCTCCGCACTGCCCCGGCTCGACGGCTCCCCCCGCACCGACGACCTCACCGCCGCCACCAAGGCCGCCGTCGCCGAGATCGACGCCTTCGCCCCCGGCGGCGCGGCCCCCGGCGTGCGCCTGCTTCCCACCCGCCTGGACGCCCACCGGCTCCCCGGTCCAGCCGAAATCCCCGACCTGCGGTTCTGCCTCGGCCTCGACGAACAGCGGCTCGCCCCGGTCTGGCACGACTTCGGCACCACACCGCACCTGACCGTCTTCGGCGACGGCGAGACCGGCAAGACCAACGCCCTGCGCCTCGCCGTCCGCGCCAT
This sequence comes from Kitasatospora sp. NPDC059973, assembly GCF_042737525.1. Taxonomy (NCBI): domain Bacteria; kingdom Bacillati; phylum Actinomycetota; class Actinomycetes; order Kitasatosporales; family Streptomycetaceae; genus Kitasatospora; species Kitasatospora sp. NPDC059973. The sequence goes on from NZ_JBHWUI010000118.1 coordinate 4,615, forward strand.
CACCGCCCGCTACCGCCCCGAGGAGGCCCGAATCCTGCTGGCCGACCCCGGCCGCGGACTCCTCAACGACGTCCCCGAGGCCTACCGGGTCGGCCTCGCCGTCGACACCGACGGCCTCGGACGCCTCGCCGAGAGCGCCGCCGTCTCCGTCGGCAGCCGGCTGCCCGGCACCGACATCACGCCCGAGCAGCTCGCCCGGCGCGACTGGTGGCAGGGGCCCAGACTCTTCGTCCTCGTCGACGATCACGACCTGCTCACCGGCCCGCCCGGCGCACCCTCCCCGACCGCCCCGCTCGTCCCGCTGCTTGCCCAGGGCGTCCACATCGGCCTCCACCTGGTCGTCGCCCGCAGCACCTCCGGCGCCATGCGCGCTGTCATGGACCCGCTGCTGCGCAGGATGTGGGAGCTCGGCAACCCCGCCCTGCTGCTCTCCTACCCCAAGGAGGAGGGCAGGTTCCTCGGCGAGGCCAGGCCCCGCACCCTGCCCCCCGGCCGCGCCCAGCTGGTCACCCGGCGCACCGTCACGCTCGTCCAGACCGGCCTCGTATCCGCACCCCCCGCCCCGACTGGAGCACCATGACCACCGCACCGCCCCCGGTGGAGGCCACCGAGGTCTGCCGCATCACCGTCGACGGCCCCGCCGGCCGGGCCGACCTCGCCGTCCCCGTCACCACCACCGTCGCGGCCCTGCTGCCGGTCCTGACCCGGGACCTCCCCGCCACCCCCGGTCGGGCCACCCCCGCCTGGGTCCTGCAACGCCTCGGCGAGGACCCCCTCGACCCCGAGGCCACCCCGGCCACCGCCGGCCTGCACCACGGCGACGTGCTGCGGCTGCGCCCCGCCGATGACCCGCTGCCCGCCCTGCACTTCGACGACATCGCCGACGGCGTCGCCGACCGCGTCGGCCGCGACCCCGGCCGCTGGCACCCCGGCCTCACCCGCGGCCTCGCCCTGCTCCTGGCCGGCGCCGCCCTCACCGCGCTCGCCGCCGCCCTGCTCACCGCCGGCGCGGGCCCGGCCACGGCCGCACGCTGCGCCGCCGTCGCCGCGGTCCTCACCGTCTGCTGCGCCGTGGCCGCCCGCACCGGCGCCGTCCGGGGCGGCGTCCTGCTCGGCGGCACCGGCGCCCTCCTCTTCGCCGCACTGGCCGGGCTCACCCTTCGTGCCGCCCCCGGCCCCGGGCACCTCCCGGACACCGTCCTCGGCGTCCCGGCCGCCGCCGCCGGCGTCGTGGCGCTCGCTGCCGTGCTGCTCGGCGTCGGCGCCCTGCCGCTGGCCGTCCCCGGCACGGCCGTGCTCACCGCCGTCGCCGCCGCCTGCGGTGCCGTCCTGGTCCGGGCCGGCTGGACGGACCCGGCCCGGGCCGCCGCACTGCTTGCCGTCGCGTCCTTCGTCCTCGGCCACCTGGCACCGCGCCTCGCCCTGCGCGTTGCCCGCCTGCGCGTGCCCCACCTGCCGCACGACGCCGAGGAACTCCAGCGCGACCTCGACCCCGAGCCCGGCGACCGGCTGGCCCGCCGGGTCACCGTCGCCACCGCCTGCCTCGACAGCATCGCCGCTGCCTCCGCGCTCGTGCAGAGCGCCGCCGTCACCCTGCTCGTCGTCCTTGACGACGGCTGGACCGGGTGGCTGCTGCCGCTCACCCTCGGCGCGGCCGTCCTGCTGCGTGCCCGCAACACCGACGGCACTCTCCAGCGGATCCCCGCGCTGCTCGCCGGCGCCTACCCGCCGGCGCTGCTCCTCGTCCTGCGCGTCGCCCCCACCGGGCCGGCCGGATCGGCGGCGGCCGCCACGCTGCTGCTCACCGCCGCCGTCTTCCTGCTGCTCGCCGCCGGACGGCTGCCGAAGGCCCGGCTGCTGCCGATCTGGGGACACCTCGGCGACCTCGCCGAGACCGCCGCCGCGATCGCCCTGCTGCCGCTGCTGCTCCACGTCCTCGGTGCGTACGCCCGCCTGCGCGCGCTGGCCGGTTAGGGGGAACGGGCATGCAGACACGACGCGACCACGTCCAGTCCCACCGGTTCGCGATGGGCCGCCTGGCCTCCGCCCTCGTCGGGGGAGACCCGGGCCAGGGTGACAGCCCCACCCGCCGCTCCGCGCTCGGCACCATCCTCGGCGCCGGAGTCGCCGTGCTGCTCTGCGGCGGAGCGGCCGGCTACGGCCTGCTCGCACCGGCGCCCGGCACCGCGTGGCGCAAGAACGGCACCGTTCTGGTCGAGAAGGAGACCGGCAACCGCTACGTCTACCTGGACGGCGAGCTGCGCCCGGCCCGCAACCGGGCCTCGGCCTTGCTGCTCGCCGGCGGCCCGGCCGCGCCCGAGGCCGTCCCCGCCAAGGCCCTGGCGGGCACCCCGCGCGGAGTCCCGATCGGCATCCCGGACGCCCCCGACACCGTGCCGGCCGCCTCCGGGCTGCTCACCGGCACCTGGGCCCGCTGCCTGCGGACGGGCGCGCCGGGCACCCCGGGCGCGGCGGGCGGGGCGAGTACGGCGGGCGGCGGCGGCCAGACCCTCGTGTTCGGGCCCGCCGCGGACGTGCTGCCCCCGCTGCCCGCCGACCGGGCGGCGCTGGCCACCGGGCCGGACGGCGCCCACTACCTGCTGCTGCACGACACCAAGTACCCCGTCCCCGCCGACTCCGCGCTGGTCGCCCTCGGCCTCGACGACCGCCCCGCCCTCGCCGCGCCCGCCGAATGGCTCGCCGCCGTGCCCACCGGCACGCCGCTCGCCCCCGGCGTGCCGCCCGGCTTCGGGAACCCGGCTGGCACCGTCGCCGGCCAGGCCACCGTGACCGGCCAGCTGTTCCGCACCGGCGCCGGCACCGACGCCCACCACTACCTCCAGCGCGCCGACGGCCTCGCCCCCGTCGGCGCGACCGAGTACGCCCTGCTCGCCGCCGTGCCCGGCACACCGGCCCCGCGGACCGTGACCCAGGCGGACGTCGCGGCGGCCCCGGTCTCCGCCGAGCGCGGCCTGCTCACCCGGCTCCCCGAGGTCATCGGCCTGCGCGCCCCCTCCGCCGGGGAGCTCTGCCTGCGCACCGGCCCGGACGACGACAAGCGCCTCGTGCTCGCGCCGGCCCCCGACCGGCCCGTCGTCATGCCACCCGGCACCGGCGCGCTCGCCACCGCCCCGGGCGGCGGGCAGCCCTACCTGCTCACCGAGCAGGGCGCGCGCTACCCGATCGCCGACGGCGACGCCGCCCGCGCGCTCGGCCTCGGCGACTCCCACCGCCCCATCGTGCTGCCCGCCGACGTCCTCGCGCTGCTGCCCGAGGGCCCCGTCCTCAGCCGCGCCGCGGCGCGACGGTGACGGGGGAGCGGCCGTGAGACTGCGCCTGCGCGCCGCCGCGAGCGGCGCCCTCCTCATCCACCCCAAGGGCGAACCCGACCACCGGGCCGTGGAGTTCGCCCGCTGCCTCGCCCCCGACGACCGGCACACTCTGGTCGTCGTCGACCTGCCCGCAGAGGCCGTCGAGCGCGAATGGCAGGCGGTGGCCCGCCTGCTGGCGCCCGCCCGCTACCGCAGCCTGCGCCTGGTCTTCGGCCGCGGCCCTCGCGAGGAGATCCGCCGGGCGGGTGCCCGGATCGCCGAGCGGCTCGGCCGCGAGGTCCTCGCGGCCGACGGCGAACCGACGCCGACGATCAGCGGCGGCCTCTTCGTCCCCGCGGACCGCGGTGAGGGGTGGCTGCGCTTCAGCCCCGGCCGTCCGGCGGAGCGGGACTCGCAGCGCTTCCCCAAGCCGGCCTGGGAGTTCACCAGCCCCACCGGGCCCCGGCCGCTCGGGCCGGACACCGTCGCCGAACCGCTGCCGAGCGGGGTCTGGGTGCGCAGCACGCGCGAGGAGCCCCCGGCCGCCGACCGCCGGCAGCTGGTCGAGGCGGTCCCGGCCGACCTCGACCTGCTGCTCGTCGTGATCGGCAGCCCCGGCGCCCCGGCGGTCGCCCTGGACGCGGTGGCGCGGTTCTGGGGCACGGTGCTGCCCAGCGTCCGGCCGGCCGTCAGGTTCGTGCTGCACGGCGCCCTGGAGACGCCGGGGACGGCCGAGCCCGGGCAGGCGCTCGCCGACGCGCTGGGGCACCGGGTGGTGCGGTACCCGGCGCTGCCGGTCGCGGTGCCGGGTGCGGGGGCGCCGGGTGCTGCCCGGACGTTCGGCGCGCCGGGGTACGGGCAGGACCGGCGGGCGGTGGTGCACCTCCCGGCGCAGGCGCAGTCGCAGGTGCAGTCGGAGGTGCCGGTACAGGTGCAGCCGGAGATACAGGTACAGGAGCAGGCACGGCCGGTCGTGGCCGGTGGGGTGAGGCCGTCGGCCGAAGTCGGCGCGGTGGCTGTGGCAGTGGCGGTGGCCGGAGCGGCGACGCCCCGGCTGGTGGCCGTCCGTCCGCCGGACCCGCCCGGGCCGACCACGGCCGAGCCCGGACCTGTCGCGTCCTTTCCGCCCGTTCCGCGCGGCCCGGTTCCGCCCGGGCCCATGGTGCCCGAGCCGACCGTTCCTGAGCCCACCGCAGTCGGCCCCGCCGAAGCAAGCCCCGACGCGCCCGCCCCCGCGACGCCGGCCCCGGCCCCGGCGCCGGCGCCTGTCCCGGGGTTCCGGCTGGAGTCCGGAGGCCCGCCGCCCCCGCCCGCACCGGCGACCGTGCCGGATCCGGCGCCGTCTCCCTCGCCGTCCCCGGCCGTTCCCGCTGCGCCCGCTGTGCCCGGTACCCCCGCCGCATCCGTCGCCGCCCCGGCGTCGGGCGGTCTCCGCGCGCGGGTGCAGCCCGTCCCCGAGGCCGCCGCCTGTGCGGTCCCACCCGAGCGGGGAGTCGAGCAGGAGCGCGGCTGGGTGCGCCGCACCTTCAGCGAGCAGTTCAACGCGATCGCCGGATCGGTCTCCCGGGTGATGTCGGAGTCCCCGGGTCTGCGCGGCATGGATCGCGCCGAGGCGGCGGCCGCGCTCACCGAACTGGTCTCCGTCCGGCTCTACCTGTCCGGGGACAGCCGCCGGGCGGACGCCGCCGTCCGGAGCGCCGACCCGGGTCCGCACGTGCCGCTGGCCCGGTGCGTGGCGGCAGGGCTGCGCAGACTGCCCTCGTACCGCGGGCCGGCCCTGCTCCGGAGCGGGCTGGGTGAGGCGGAGCGGGCGCTCTACCGCGAGGGTGGGCTGCTCACCGAGTGGGCCTTCTGCCACGCCCGCACCACCCTCCACGCCGGGCCGCCGGGCGGGACGGACGTGCTGGTCTGGTCGATGACGGCCCGTCGGACGGCGATGCTGGACCCGGCCGCGCCCGACCGGGTGCTCTTCCTGCCGGGCACCGGCTTCAAGGTGCTGCGGGTGGACGGCCGGACGGTCATGCTGCGCGAGCTCTCGCCGTCCGAGATCGCCGCCGACGGCCGGGTGGACCTGCGGCCGGTGAAGCTGGACGCGATGGCGCTGGCCGGCCTGGAACGGATCCCGGCCGCACTGGCGGCGGCCGGGACGGACGAGACCCTCGAAGGCGCCGACCCGCCCGGGCTGATGCCCGCCCCCCGGCTGCCGGTTCCCGACACGTCCGTCCCCCCGTCGTCCGGCTCCCGGCCGCCAGGCACCCAGGTGCCCGTCGCCCCGCCGTCCGGCCCCCGGACGCCCACCCCCCGCACGGAAGGAGCCGGCCTGTGAGCAGGCAGGTGTTGCTCGTCTCCCCGGACCGCCCGGGCGCCCACCGCTCGATCTCCGGCGCCCTCGCCGAGGCCCCCGAGGGCGCGCTGATCACCGTCGCCCCGGGCCGCTACGAGGAGGCGCTCGGCATCACGCGCCCGGTCACCGTGGCCGTCGCCGGGGAGGCCGGGAGCGTCGAGGTGCACGCCGCCGCCGGCAGCACCGTGGTGGTGGACGCCGAGGCGGTGCAGCTGTCCGGCCTGGTGCTCTCCGGTGCCGACCGGCAGGCCCCCGTCCTGGACCTTCGCCGCGGGCAGTCCGCGCTCGACGGCTGCCGGATCACCGGCGAGGCGTGGGCCGCCGTGCTGGTGCGTCAGGACGCCACCCTCGCGGCGCGCGGCTGTCGGGTGGCCAACCCGTACGGCGCCGGGGTGGTGGTCACCTCCACCGCGGCCAGCGTCCTGGAGGACACCGAGGTGACGGACGCCGGCTCCTCGGCGGTGGTGGTCGCCGAGCGCGGCCGCCTGGAGGTCCGGGACTGCCGGCTGGACCGGCCGCGGGGCAACGGGATCTGCGTCAACGGCAGCGGATCGGTGCTGGCCGAGGGCGTCAGGATCACCGGCAGCGGGAAGCCGGGCCTCGCCGTCGAGCAGGAGGGCCGGGCGGCCCTGCACCGGGTGAAGGTGAGCGGCAGCGCCGCCGTCGACGCCTACCTCACCAGCCGGGGCGAGACCACCCTGACCGACTGCGTCCTCTCCGGATCGGCCGGACAGGCGGTGCACGTCGCCGAGGGTGCGGTGCCGTTGCTGCGCGGCTGCACGGTCACCGGGGCGGCGGGCAGCGGGGTGGAGGTGACCGGCGGCGGGAGGCCGGTGCTCCGGGACTGCGAGATCACCGGGACGCCGGTCGGGCTCCGGGTGAGCGGCCCCGGCAGCGCCGCCGTGGCCGACGGGCTGACCGTGCGGGACGCCGCCACCGCCGCCGTCCTGGTCACCGACCGGGCCGGCGGCGAACTCGACCGGCTGACCGTCACCGGGGCGGCCGGCCACGGCGTCCGGGCCGACGGCGGCGCGGAGGTCTCGCTGCGGGCGGCGGCGATCACCCTGGCCGGCGGGACGGCCGTCGAGCTGACGGGCCGCGCTACCGGCCTGCTGACCGGCGCTCGGATCACCACCACCGGCCCGGGGCGGGGCCTGGGAGTGGCGCACGGGGCGAGCGTCCGGCTCACCGCCTCGCTGCTGGACGGCTGCCCGGCGGTCGTCGGCGAGAACGGCGAACTGATCGCCCACGAGAGCGAGTTCACCGGCTCGGGCGCCGAGGGAGTGCGGGTGCTGGCGGGCGGCTCGTTCACGGCCGTGGGGTGCCGGGTCAGCGGGGCCCGCGGCCACGGCGTCGACGTCCGGGCGGGCGCCCGGGCCGACCTCGGCAACTGCACGGTCGTGGAGAACGCGGGCGGCGGGGTGCGGTCCGCCGGTCCGGAGGGCTCCGTGCGCCTCCACGACTGCGAGGTCCAGGACACGGCGGTCCAGGACACGGCGGTCCGGGGTGCGCCGGCCCGGGGCGCGGGGGGAGTGCGCGACGGCGCCGCCGCGCGGGCCGGGGCCTCCGCCGGCTCGGCGCCCGGCTCGGCGGCGGACGGCCCGTCCGCGCACGCCGGGACCGGGCCGCTGGCCGAACTGGACGCGCTGGTGGGCCTGGAGAGCGTCAAGCGGGAGGTCACCGGGCTGATCAACCTCAACCGGATGACCCAGCGGCGAAGCGAGATGGGCCTGCCGATGCCCCCGATGAGCCGGCACCTGGTGTTCGCCGGCCCGCCCGGCACCGGCAAGACCACCGTGGCCCGGCTCTACGGCGCCGTCCTCGCCGAGCTCGGCATCCTCGGCCAGGGCCACATCGTGGAGGTGGCCCGCGCCGACCTGGTCGCCCAGATCATCGGCGGCACCGCCATCAAGACCACGGAGGTCTTCACCAGGGCGCTCGGCGGGGTGCTCTTCGTCGACGAGGCCTACACCCTGACCAACCAGTCCCGGGGCACCGGGCCGGACTTCGGGCAGGAGGCGGTGGAGACCCTGATGAAGCTGATGGAGGACCACCGTGACGAGATCGTCGTCATCGTGGCGGGCTACTCCGAGCAGATGGACCAGTTCCTGGCCTCCAACCCGGGGATGGCGTCCCGCTTCTCGCGCACGGTGGAGTTCCCCAACTACGCGCCCGGCGAGTTGGTGACCATCGTCCGGGGCCTGGGCGCCAAGCACTGCTACGAACTGACCGGCGACGCGGTGGAGGCGTTGACCCGCCACTTCGAGGACGTCCCGAAGGGGCCGACCTTTGGCAACGGCCGGGTCGCCCGGCAGGTCTTCGAGTCGATGATCAGCAGCCAGGCGTCCCGGCTGGCCGTCCGGCCGCCCTCGGAGGACGGCGAACTCAGCGTGCTCACGGCCGCCGACGTCACCGCCGTCCGCGCCGAAGCCGTCCGTGTCGAGCCCGTCCCCGCCGAGGCGGACCGGCCGCCCGCGGCCGTTCCCCCAGCACCTTCCCCCGCCCCTCCAGCACCCTCCCCCGCCCCCGCGGCACCTCCCGGGCCCGGGGCCGCAGTCCGTCCGGCGGCCGGCCGCCACCTGGCCGGGCTGGTCGGCCTGGCCCCCGTCCGGCAGGCGCTGGCGGCCCGGCTGGACACCCTCGCCGCGTCCGCACGCGGCGTCACGGGCCTGGCGGACGTCGTCCTGGAGGGCACGCCCGGCAGCGGCCGGCGGGCCCTGGCCGCCGCTTACGCCCGGTCCCTGGCCGAGCTCGGCCTCCTCTCGCTCGGCACGTTGGACCGGTTGCCGCTGTCGGACGTCCCGGCCCGGTGGGCGGAGCAGCCGCGCAGCCCCGTCGCCGACGCCTTCCGGCGGGCCGCGGGCGGCGTGCTGCTGGTCGAGGCGGACCCGCTGTTCGAGCGCCGGCCCGCCGTCGAACAGGCCGCGGTGGTGGACGCGTTGGCGGCCGGTGCGGCGGCGCGGGACGAGCACGGTGCCGCCCTGGTGCTCTCCGGGCACGCGCCGTTCCTGATGGGCCTGCTGGCGGCGCGGACGGACCTCGCGGGTGTCTTTGCCGAGTACCTGCCGCTGCCCCCGTACACCGGCGCCGAGCTGGCCGCACTGACCGTCCGGCGGCTGGAGTCGCTGGGTCTCGCCGTCACCGACGAGGTGTCCGCGGAGCTGGCCGGACAGGACGGTTCGCAGGGGGCGCGTGGGGCGCACCTGCTGGCGTTGCGGATCGCCGGTTCCGCCCGCGCGCGCACCGTCACCCCGGCGGACCTGCCCGCCCCGTTCCGCGCCGCGGCCGACGGGCGGCCGGTGCAGCGATCCGGGGTCGGCGGGGCAGCGGAGGGGTGATCCGCGGCCCGGCCGACCCCGGGTGGAGCAGCATGAACGACAGAGGCTCAGCACGGCAGCACTCCTGACCGCACGACCGAAAGGACCGGTTGATGGCCAACCAGACGACCTCCGTCAGCATCGAGGGGATGCTGGCCGCCCAGAGCAACTTCCAGACCGCGCTGGACGAGGCGAACCGCACCTACACCCAGATGGCCGGCCAGATCGAGACGCTCCAGTCCAGCTGGACCGGCGACGCCTCCACCACCTACCTCGGGGCGATGAACACCTGGCTCCAGGACTTCGGCACCGTCCGCACGCAGCTCGGCCTGATGCTGGAGAAACTCCAGGCCAACACCGGGTCGTACGGGACGACCCACCAGGCCACCACGGACATGGCCTCCCAGCTCAGCAAGGGCATGGCCACCCCGCTGCCCGGCTTCTAGGAGACGCCCCGTGGACCAGGCCGGGCGCGGGCCGGTCCACGGGCTCCGCCCCGGCCGCGCCGCCCGCCCCCGGAACACCCAGGAGGAGACACACCCATGAGCACGTACGCGGTCAGCATGACCCAGGTCGAGTACATCGTCGGCGAGATGGCCGCGATCAGCAACAAGCTCCAGCAGACCCTGAGCCAGCTGGACGACGGCACCGCGCAGCACCTCAGCGAGTGGAGCAGCGACGCCCGCACCACCTACGACACCGCCAAGGCCAAGTGGGACGCTGCGGCCGGCGACATGGTGCTCCAGGCACAGAACGCGACCACCGCGCTCGGGCAGATCCACGAGTCCTACCACCAGGGCGAGCGGCACGGCGTGAGCCTCTGGGACCAGTGACATGTCGGCGACCGACGAGTCCCTCGCCGCGCGCGACGACTCCCACCAGTCCTCCGACCCGAACATCAACAACAACGACTACGGCGGCGGTTCCGGCAGCGGCAGTGGCAGTGGCAGCGGCTCCGGCGGCGGGGACCACTGGACCGGTGACCCCCACATCGGTGCCGGGCACGGCACGTTCAGCGACACCAACCCCTTCGCGGTCCCGGTCGTGCCGCGGCACGGCGCGACCGGCCCGGGCACCGTCGCGGTGAGCACGCCCTCCCTGGACGTGTTCGCGGCCAACATCGACCGGCTGATCCGGCCGATGAGCGAGGTCGCCACCGCCCTGGACGGCGTCCGGGTCGCGCCGGGCTCCTTCTACCACGCCAACGTCATGCGGAACCGGGTGAACGGGCCGAACGGCGACGCCGGGCTGAAGAAGGACTTCGGCGAGTCGCTCTCCTCGCTTATCACCGGGCTGACCGACCTGCGGGACGGCGTCAGGGCGCTGAGCGCCAAGTACCGCACGGTGGAGGAGGCCAACGGGATGACGGCCAGGGACTTCCAGCAGGCGATGGCCGACGCAGTCGGCGACTTCAACGCCGTGGTCACCGCGAACGGCGGCACCGGCACGGCGAACACCACCACCAACACCGGTGGCGGCACCGGCAACGGGACCGGCGGCAACACCCCCGCCCCGGCCTGACCGGGGCGGTCGGCCGGGCGGATCGAGAGGAGAACGGGACGTGCCCGACTACAACGGCCACGGCTTCCACCAGGGCGACGACGGAGCCGTCTTCGGCACCACCGACGGCTCGGCCACCGGCTCCGAGGGGGACTACGACCTCTGGGACTGGAAGCAGATCATGGCGGCCGTCAGCGGCATGTCCGCCGGGGCCGGGGACGACGTCAACCTGTCCCACGCCCGGTCGGTCTCCGATCCCCGGTCGCTCCAGGACGCCGCCAACACCTACTACCGGGTGCAGAAGTCGCTGGAGGCGGTGGCGAAGAGCCTGGTCGACCAGGCCAAGGCGCTGGCCGGGGAGGACGGCCCCTGGAAGGGTCCGGCGGCGGACTCCTTCCTCGACACCATGACCACCTTCTCCCGCCAGGTCGCGGCCAACGCCAAGGTGCTGTCCGGCGGTTCGACCGGCCGGCACTCCGTCCCCCAGCAGCTGGCGAACAACGCCGTCACGCTGAGGAACGCCAGGCTCAAGCTCGCCGAGATCGACACCTGGTACGCCAACCGGGCGCAGCAGCTGGGCCTGACACCGATGTCCAACGGCCTCATCCCGATCAGCCAGAAGCCGGAGCTGGTCCGCAACATGACCGAGGACATGCGGACGGTGCTGAAGAGCCTCGCCTCGCACTACCAGTTCACCTCCGACACGATCGTTTCCCCGCAGCCGGTTCCCTCACCGATCAACACCCCTGACGAGCACCAGGGGCCCGGCGGCGACGGTCCGGGCGGCGGCCCCGGCCCGCTGCCGGATCCGCAGGGCGTCGGCGGGGACCTCCCGGGCGGGGGCGACCTCGCGAGCCTCGCCGCCGGGCCCGGCCTCGACGGGCTCGGCGGGCCGGGGGACCTCGGTGCCGGCCCCGGTGGCGCGGACGGTCTCGACGACCTCGCCGGACTGGGCGGCCCCGGTGGGCTGAGCGAGCTCGGCGGGCCGGGCGGCCTCAACGGTGCCGGGCTGCCGGACCTGCCCGGGCTGTCCTTCCCCGGCGGGCTCGGCCTCGGCCCCGGCGGACTCGCCGCGCTCGACCCCGGCACCTTCCCCGGCCTGGGCGGCCTCGGTGGTCACGGCGGCCTCGACAAGCTGGGCGGGCTCGACGGGACCGACCTCGGCGGCCTGCCCGCGCTGGGCACGCTGGGCGCACTCGGTCTCGGCGGCCTCGCGGGCCTCGGCGGTCCGGGCGCGGCCGGCAAGGGCCTGGCCGCCGGCCGCGGCACGGTCTCCGGCCTCGCCGGGTTCCCGCGCGGCCTCGGTCTCGGCGGCCGGGCCGACCGGACAGGGGAGGAGACGGCGGGCGAGGAGCTCCAGGACGGCGCGGGCACGGCCACCGAGTCGAGCCTGCCGACGGGCATGGGCGGCGCCGGGATGCCCTTCATGCCGGGCATGGGCGGCGGCGCACCCGCGGGCCGGGGGGACGGCTCGGGCGAGCGGTCCGACGCCTCGGGCCTGCTGACGCCGAGTACGGAACCCTGGGAGGCCGGGGCGGAGTCCGGCGAGCCGGAGGCCGGATCCGGCACCGGCGCGGCCGCCGGCGGCGAGGGGCTGACGGCGGGCGGCGTACCGCTGGTGCCGGCCGCGGGAGTGGCGGGGGCGGCCGGGCGGAGCGAGGAGGGCACCGGCGCCCGCTCCGAGGCCGCGGGTCTTCTGGACGCTGGCACGGAGCCGTGGACGGCCGGCGCGGTCCGGGAGGCCGCCGTGCTGCCGGGCTTCGGCGGGCCGGTCACGGCCCTGGCCGCGGGGACGGCCACGGGGACGGGGACGGCGACCGCGGCGAAGGTCGCGGGCGCGGGTGCGGCGGCGAAGGGCACCGCGACGCCCCCGGCGGCCCCCGCGGAGGCGGGGACGACCGCGTCCGGGTCGGCCACCGCGACGGGCCCCGGTGACGCCGAGCGCCGGACGGCCGTCCTGCCCCGGCCCGCGGCGGGCGGCACCGAGGAGGACACCGCGCTGTGGGAGCGCGGCGCCGGCGCATTCGTCCCGCTGCTGTGGGCGGCCGCGCCCGCCCGGCACGGACAGGGCGAGGAGCGGCCCGCCGAGGGGTCGGCCGTCGCCGCCGAACCGGCCGAGCCGTGGTCCACCTGGCAGCCGGACCGCACCGGCGGCGCAGCGGGCGGCGCCGGACAGGCCCTCGGCGCGGCGGTGTTCGGCTGCGGCGACGGCGGACCGGAGGCCCCGGCGTCCGAGGAGGAGACCGTCGAGGCCGAGGAGGAGACCGCCCCGCGCGGCGTCGCCGACCTGCTGCTCCTGGACGAGAGCACCTGGGGCGGCTCGCCGGACGGATCCGCCACCACCTACTGAACCCCGCCCCACCGGACCACGAGAGGAACACCGTGCCCAGCCCGTACGACCAGGAGATCGAGGACCTCCTCGCGCAGTACGCACGCCAGCGCGAGGGGGCCGCCGAGACCCGCCGCCGGATCGCGGCCACCACGGCGACCGCCACCGACCCGCGGCAGGCCGTCAAGGCCACCGTGGGCGCCCAGGGCGAGCTCACGGCCCTGGAGTTCCCCACCGGCGCCTACCGCAGGATGGCCCCGAAGGAGCTGGCCGACCTGCTGCTCGCCACCGTCGGGCAGGCCAGGGCGCAGGCGCTGGAGGCGGTGTCCGCGGTGGTGACCGCCGAACTGCCGCCGGGCGTGGTCCTGGGCGACCTGCTCCAGGGGCGGGTCGACCCGGCCGCGCTGCTCCCCGAGGAGCCGGCCATGCCGGAGGCCGTCCGCGCGTACGTGGACCACGGCCTCGACGGGGCGCCGCCGCGTGGCTGAGCGCTTCTCCGTCGACACCGAGGCCCTGGCGGCCGCCACCGGGCCGGTCCAGGAGCTGGCCGCGCTGATCAGATCGGTCGGCACCCGGCTGGAGGCCCGGCTCGGCGAGCTCGGCGAGTGCTGGGGCGAGGACTACACAGGCCGGGAGTTCCGCGACCAGTACCTCCAGCCGAAGGAGCAGCTCACCGAGGGGATCTCCGGCACCGCCGAGGTCCTGGACAGCACGGTGGACGGCATCGGGACCATGGCGAAGGGCTTCCGGCGCACCGAGGAGCAGAACGTCGAGGCCCTGCGCACGCTCACCGCGGCCACCCCCGACCTGCCGGCCGGCGGCGACGGCGTGCGTGGGCCGCACACCGGCGGCCCCCACACCGGCCGCCGCTGACCTGCCGGTCGCCGACGCGACCGCCGCTGACCCGCCGTCGCCGGGCCGTCGTCCGACCGACCCGTCCACCCGCCGCCACGCGCACGGCCGGCCAACACTCCTGTGACCGAGGAAGAGTGAACGCATGAGCGTCGAGATGCCCCCCGCCCTCGACTGGGTCGCCAAGCTGGCGGTCGGCCAGTCCTGGCCCAAGGGCGACGAGGACCGACTGCGCGGGCTGGGCGCGGCCTGGGACGACGCGGCGCGGGAACTCAAGGGCATCAGCGAGCAGTTGGGCTCGACGGGCAACGGTGTCCTGGAGGCGGTGGGCGGCCGGGTCGCCGACGAGTTCCGGGCCTTCGTGACCCAGCTGGAGACCGCCGTGCCGCAGATGGCGGAGTCCTCGCAGCAGATGGGCAAGCTCGGCCGTCACACCGGTGTGCAGATCGAGTACTCGAAGTACATGATCCTCGGCCAACTCGTCCTGCTGGCAGGTCAGATCGCGCAGTGGGCGTTCTTCGCACCCGAGGTCATCCCGGCGGCGATCACCTCGGCGCGGGTGGCGGTCCGGATGATCCTGCGCCGCTTGCTGATCTCGGTCGCCGCGGGGTTGGCGCTCAACCTCGGTCTGGACGCCGCCGTCCAGACCATCCAGATCCTCAAGGGCGACCGGACCGAGTGGAGCCTCGACAACACCAGGTCGGCCGCGATCTCCGGGGCGATCGGCGGTGCGGTCGGCGGGGTGTTCTTCGGCGTCGGCGGCGTCGTCGCGCCGAGGTTCGCCGGCTCGCTGATCGGCAAGGGCGTGCTCGGCGCGGCCACCGGAGTGACCACGGCCGGGATCATGCTGGGTGCCTTCGGTGGCGAGGAACTGCTCGGCGCCTCCGTCGCGGCCGGTATCGTCGGCTCGCTCGGCGGCGGCGGCCGGCGGAGGTTCGGCGGCAAGGGCGACACCGTCGCGGTGGACCAGGTCCACCTCGACCTGCCGGACCGGCCCGTGCTCGACCTGTCCGGCGAGGGGGTGGTGGAGAAGGCCCCGGTACCCGTGCCCGTGACCGCGTCGGACGGGCCGGCGGGCGGCGGCGGGCGGGCCGGGACCGGTCGGCCCCGGACCGCGGCGGGCGGGCCCGATCACCCCGGAGGCACACCCGCGGCCCCGGGAGAGGAGCGGCCGGCCGTCGCGCACGCGACCTCGACCGCCGCGCGGACGGCCGGCGAAGGGGCGGGCGGGCGCGCCGCCGCCGTCCTGCCGGGCTTCGCGACGGCCGTCGCCGACACCGGCCGGACGGCTTCGCAGGGCGGGACGGCAATGGCGAGGGGGACGGCGACCGGGTCCGCGGGTCGGTCGGCCCAGGTGGGCACGGGCGCCTCCGCCCACGCGCAGGCGGCTGGCGGGGTTCGCGTGGTGGGCGCCGCCGGGTCGTCGGGTGGCGCCGGTCGGACGGCGGAAGCCCCCTCATCGGCCGGCCACGCCATGGCGACGGGGCGCCCGCCGGTCGCCGCGTCGGCGGGCACCCCGGGCGCGGGTACCTTGGGCGCAGGAACTCCGGCCCGGCTGGACTCTGGAGGCTCGGAGAGCCGGGCTGCGGCGCCGGCGGTGGGCACCGGCCGCACCGCCGACCCCACGGGCGTCGGACGGCCCGCGACCTCGGCGGGACCAGCCGCCCCCGGCGGACCAGGCGGGGCGGCCACCCCCGGCCCCGTCCGGTCCGCCGCCGAGCGCGCGTCCGCCAAGGCGTCCGCCCCCGCAGAGCCGGTACGCACGGCGGCCGGTCCCGGCCCGCGCCCGGAGTACGGCCCCGCACGGGAGGCGGAGCCGACGGTGGCCACCGCTTCGGCCGGCACCTCCTCGCCCGCCACCGCTTCGGCCACCGCCTCCACGGCCCCCGCCGCTGCCGGCCCGGAGCACCCCACCGCCTCCACGGTCCCCGCCGCCGAGGCGCTCCCCCGTGACCGCCCTCGCCCCCCGGCGCCCCGGATGGTGCTGGACCGCACCCCGGGCTTCGTCGTCCGCTCCGGCTTCGAGGCCCGCCGGTTCGTGTACGCCGGCACCCCGGTCACCGACCTGACGGTCCGGATCGCCTTCCGGGACGGTGGCCGGGGGCACGACACCGCCTCGATCTGGTCCAGGCTGGTCCAAGGCGTCGAGGAGCACTTCAACCGGCCCGGCCACCAACTGGTCGGGGGCGATCGGCTGCACGTCACCGTGGTGCCCGCGCGCCCCGGCGAGCACGCCAACCTGACGGTCGACCTGGTCGGCCGGGACCGGGGTATGGACCAGCGCTCGTGGTGGCCGGACGCCGAACCGGTGGATTATGCGCACGAGTTGGGTCATCAGCTGGGCCTGCGCGACGAGTACCGGGCGCCGGACCTCCCGCACCGGCCCGCCGTCGAGGGCAGCATGATGGGCGACTACCACCGCCCGGCGCCCGGGGGCCTGCCGCAGGCCGGTCTCCGCGAGCGCCACCTCCGGCTCATCTCGGCCGTGGTCGGCGACCTGGACGCCTCGGTTCCCGCCGGAGGGCACCGCCTGAGCTGGGACGCCGCCCGGGCCGCCGCGACCCCGCACTCCCGCGCTCACGCCTGGGCGGACCCGGTCTCCGACCCGCTGCACCGGGGGCGGCCGACCGGTTCGTCCGCCGTGGCGCCACGCACCCACGCCTCGCCGAGCGACGCCGGCCAGGGTCATCACCCCAACGGGTCCGCCGCCGCAAACCCCGCCGCCGGAGACCCCGCCGCCGCAAACCCCGCCGCCGCGAGCGGCAGCGGATCCGCGGCCCAGCCGGATGCATCCCACAACTCGGTTCTGATGCAGCCCGGTTACGCCTCCGGCGACCAGTTCGGCATCTCGGTCTCGCTGCTGCACGAGCCCAACATGCACGTGCTGATCGCACGCGGCCCGGAGCCCGGCACCCCCGGCCACGACCCCGTCCAGGACAAGTCCCGGGCGATCGCACGGTTCTACCTCTCCACCGGGATCGACGCGGGCCGGATCCACTTCGTCGACGTCCCCTCGATGGAGAAGCGCACCGTCTGGCGGGCCCTGAACGGCGAGGCCACCCGGATCGCCCAGCAGGACTGGGGGATCGAGAAGAGCTACGACGAGATGTACCAGCAGGGGGAGATCTGGGGCGTCACCGACGGCACCGAGTACGTCGGGCAGGTCTTCTCCGACGGGCTGCGGAACACCGTCCGCGAGGCCTGGGGCATGACCGACGCGCACGACGGGCGGATCGGGTCCTGGCTGGAGGGGCGCGGGATCCACCTGCCCCCGAAGGACGGCAAGGTCCTGGTGCTCTGGTCCCGCTTCACCGGGAAGGCCACCCGGTGGGACGACCTGCGCAGCCGGATGGAGCACGACACCAGCTTCCAGGGCGTCCGGCAGATCGTGCGCGACGTCGGCCGCGAGTACGACGCGGTGATCATCACCGGGGACCCGCACCCGAACCCCGTGAAGAGCGACAAGTGGGACGACCTCGTCGTGCAGATGCGCTCCGAGCTGGGCACCGACACCGTCCACCACATCACCGGCTTCTGGAAGGAGAGGGGGGAGGAGCTCACCTCCTGGGGCGGTGACACCCGCACCGGGCAGTTCCTGCTGTACGACGCCCTGCACCGCCACTACCGGCTCGACCACCTCGGCTTCCGCTCCGGAAACCTGGAGGCGGTCGCGCTGCTCGGCCACCGGGTCTCCTACCTGGAGGAGGCGGGCGCCGGCGGTGCCGCCCGGATGGCGCAGTGGCACGACTCCGGCAACGGCCTGACCAGGGGCGGCGGCCTGGCGCCGGGCTACGAGCGAGTGATCGTCCCCGAGCCGCCCACCGCCTCCGGCCGATACGCGCAGCAGTTCGACGTCGACGGCTTCGCGCAGGACGGCCGCGGCTACCAGCCGCCGGACCCCAACGCCTGGTGGCGCAAGCCCACCGAGGTGTACGGCCAGGAGCGGGGCTTCGGCACCCGTGAACTGGACGACATCCGGGCCCAGTTGGGTCTGTCGGACGCCTCCGGGGCGCGTGACCGGGCCGGGTTCTTCACCGACCGGGTGCAGCACCTCCGGCGCAAGTACGAGGCGGTGCGCGCCGAGGTGGTCCGCCACTCCGGCGGGGGACCGCAGGTCGAGGCGTACCTGTCCGGCTACGACCGGTACTTCAGGACGGCACCGGAGCAGTACCACGCCGGGCCGGAGCAGCTCTACCACGACCTCGTCCAGCACGGCCTGCCTCACCTGCCGCAGCTCTGGCAGTACTCGCGGAACCTCGCGTACCAGGCGTACGCCCAGCAGGTGACCGCGCACGGGCAGCCCTCCTCCGGGGGTGACCCGGGGGGCGACGGGGTGGCCCCCCGGGCGCCGGCGTCCGACAGCACCGGCGCGGCCACCGGCCAGGCAGCCGTGCCGACCACCCCTCACGCCACCGGCCAGGCCACCGGTCCCGGCACCGGCCAGGTCACCGGCTACGCCGCCGGGACGGTCGCCGAGTCCCCGGCCGGGCCCTCGGCGACCCATGCCGCCCCCGGGCCGGAGGGCCCGACGCCCGCCAGCGACGTCCGGTCCGCCAGCGACGTCCGGTCCGTGAACGACGTCCGGTCCGTGAACGACGTCCGGTCCGTCGCGCCGGACCTCGCCCGGGAGCGCTACGGCCTGCCGGAGAAGAACTTCGGCAAGTTCCGGCAGCTCGCGCGGGAGCGGAACCTGGTGATCGACGTCCGGCCGACCAACACCGAGGCCCCGAAATGGCTCGACCAGGGGATGCTCCCGAAGCCGAAGGACATCAAGGCCAAGACGGTCAACGAGCTGGACGTCCACCTCGGGGCGGGCCGTGAACACGTCGGCCTGGTCGGGTACTTCGAGCCGGTGTGGCCCTCGCGCGAGGGCCTGGACGAGGCGACCTGGGGGCGCGTCGAGGCCCGGTACCGCCAGCGCGCCCACGAGTTCGCCGAACTGGCCCCGGTGATGCGCCGTTTGGAGTCCGAGGGCCGGTTCCGGGTGGAGCACGGGCTGGTGTTGGGGGAGGACGGGCAGGGCGGCTGGAGGGCCATCACCGGCGACCACGACGTGTTCGACATCTCGACCCCGGGCGGTTCCCGGCTGACACCGACCCGGTACGACGGCGTGGTCGGGGAGATGATGGCCAACGACATGGCCGTCATGCACGGCGCGCACAGCTACTGGTCACCGCAGTCGCCGTTCAGCAAGGGCATCTTCTCCAAGATCAACGCCTCCCACCTGCCGGGCGGCGAGCCGCTGGTGCGCTTCCGCCCCGACTCCGACCGGGCCGAGCTGGTCCACGCCGTGGAGCGGCCGGAGCGCCGGGCGTCGGACGGCCCGCCCGCCGGCATGGCCGACCCCGCCGAGGTGGCCCCGCGCGCTCCGATGACGACCGGCGAGCACGAACAGCCCGGCGGCCAGCAGACCGCCCAGACCGCCCAGACCGCCCAGACCGCACACCCGGGCCAGCCCGCCGGTCCGTCCGCCGGGCCCGACGCCGAGGGCCACGCGTTCCGCTACGCGGAAGGCGCCGTCGAGCCCGACGCCGTCCAGTTCGCCCGCGCCGACGCCCTGGCCGCCGAGTTGGTCCGCGCCGCGGTCGGGCGCGCGGAGTCCGGGCTGCCACTGCCGAGGATCACGGTCACCGGTCACGGCAACGGAACGGTCGCGGGCCAACCACACTTCGGCCGGGCCATGCAGATCGGCAAGGAGCGCGCCGAGGCGCTCGCCGATCTCCTCGTCGAGCGGCTCGCCACGCACCTGGGCGGACACGACACCCGGCTCACGACGGCGGACTTCGAGGTCCGCACGCGCTCCCGCGGCCAACTCGCCCCGCTGGGCACGGACCCGGCCCACCTCACCGCCGAGGAGCGCCGTCAGGCCGTGGTCACCGTCGACCACCCGGAGCCGGAACCCGCCGCCGCGGCCCCGGCGGACCACCCCGACGGGAGCACCGGAGGCACGGCGGAGGCGCGGGCCAACGCCGTCCGTCACGGTCTCGGCGCGGAGACGGTCGACTACCTGTTCGGCGACGGCCCCCGGCCCGGGCAGACGGTCGCCGCGATCGGCGAGCACCCGTCCTGGGTCGAGGACCGCGCGCTCGGCCGCTGGGCCGCCGGGGTCGCGATGACCCCCAAGTACGAGACCCTCGTCGCGCTCAACCGGCTGACCCGCTCCGGTGAGGGGCCGCAGGGCGACTCGCTGCTCTACCTCGGTGCGAACGCGGACGTCGAGCACCCGCTCTTCACCACCCGTGCGACCCGGATGACCCTCATCGGTGTCGACCCGGAGAACCTGGACGCGGTGACCCGCAAGGCCCACCTGGACCAGGTGGTCGGCGTCATGGAGCGGAGCCTGCGCGGCTACGCGACGCCGGGCCACGCGGTCGTGCGGGCGGAGACCGAACCCGGCCGGGTGACCAGACTGACCGTCGAGGGCCCGGACGGACCGGTGCTCACCGTCGACTACCACGCGGTCACCTACGACGAGTACCTGCACGCCAACCCCGCCGAGCGGTTCGACGTGGTGATGGACAAGGACTCCTGGCTGCTGGAGTGGCGTTCGGAGCAGGGGGTGGCGGACGCGGTCGACGGTCTGCTGGCGGAGGGCGGCAGCTGGGTCGGCGGGACGGAGCTCGGCGCGCCGGCCGACGCCCGGTTCACGCAGGCGCCGGCGGAGCGGCTGGGCGTCGGCGACCCCAAGTGGAGCGGCTACCAGGACCTGCGGCTCCGCACCCGGACCGACCGGCCCGCCGAACCGGCCGCCGCCCCCGCCTCGACTTCGGCCTCGACCCCGACCTCCTCGACGTCGGCCGCTGCCGGCGCCGGTTCCGGTACGGAGGCCAGGGCCGGCGAGCTGTTCAAGGGCGTCATGGTGGCCGCCCGGGACCGCTTCGCCTTCCGCGGCTGGACCTTCGACGAGGCCGCGTACAAGTCCATGCTCGACGACGACCTGGCGTACTCCCTCCCTTACCACGACTCCTTCGCCGGGGACGAGGCGAGCGTGCTGGCGAACGCGCTCGCGCTGCTCCCCGGCGTGGCGCAGCGCCTCTCCGCCGAGATCAGCACCTTCGCCGGGACGGACGGCGACTTCAGCCCGCGCCGTATCCTGCGGGACTTCGCCGTCCTGCTCGACCTCGACCCGGACGTGCTCGCCCCGCCCCCGACCGGGGCGACCGGAGAGGAGGGGGCCTGAGCCCCGGGCGGCCGTCCGACCGCCCCCCGCCGCACGACTACCCGCTGACGCTCGTCCGAGGCATCCTCCCAGGTGGGCGGCGGTGCGGCCAACCGGCCCGCCCTGTGTTGGCGCCATGACAGAGCTTCCCGGCTTCGCCGTCCTGCTGACCCGCCAGCTGCACCACCAGGGTCAGGAGGCCGCCGAGTTCGTCCCCGGGCGGGGGCCGGTGAGACCGACGTGGTCGCGTTGTTGGACGGCGCCGCGCCGGACCAGGCGCTGCTGCGTCGCGTCGCCCCCGCGCCGGACCAGGCGCTGCTGCGTCGCGTCGCCCCCGCGCCCGGCCTGGACACCGCCGACTTGTTCGAGATCGCGGCCGTCCCGCTGCCGGAGGACCTCGCAATGGCGCGGGAACCGCTTCGAAGGGGAAAGCCCCGACTCCTTGGAGCTGGTCGGCGAGGCCGTCGACTCCGCAGAGCCCCCCGAGCTCGACAGGACGGACCTGTGCGGCTACGAGCTCACGTGGTCGACTCCTGTCACCGTGCTGACCGGTGCCGGTACGGAGCGGTTCGACCTCACGGCGCAACTCTGCGTTCCCAACCGGAGCGCCCCGGTGCCCGGGCGGGCGTACGGGGTCTCGCTCTCCCTTGCCGTGCCGGGCGGGAACGTCTCCACGGCCCATCACCCGGACATCGAATCGGCGCTCCTGGAACCGCAGCGCAACGTTCCCGACGGAATGCGACTGCGGCGAGGCATACGCCGACTGGGCAGGCGAGCCGTGGGCGGAGGCCGAGACGGCCCGGCTGACCGAACTGCGGTTGCTGGGACAAGAGCTGGCGCTGGCGGCCGCTCTCGGATCCGGGCGGCCGCAGGAGGTCGTACCGGCCGCCCGGGCGCACGTACGCAGCCACCCGCTGCGCGAGGAGGGGGCGGCGGCCCGCCGAAGCGCCGCCAGGGCGACGCCC
>NZ_JBHWUI010000119.1:0-25917 GCF_042737525.1 Kitasatospora sp. NPDC059973
CACCCCCACCCCCGCCCCGGCGCCCCGCGCCCCCTGGGCCAGGGGCCGCGGGGCCGTCAGCCGAGCTCCTCCGGTCCGCCGCCGACGGCCGCGACCGGCAGGGTGGCCAGCACCCGGAAGCCGCCCCCGTCGACGCCGCCCGCCACCAGGCTGCCGCCCTGCAGTGCGACGCGTTCGCGCATGCCGATCAGCCCGTACCCGGTGCGGCCCGCCTGCGGCCCGGGCCCGGCGGCCCCCGCTCCGGCCCTCGCTCCGGCACCCGCCAGGGCGTCCGCCGGTGCGGCGCCGTCGTCGGTCACCTCGACGGTGATCCGGTCCTGGTGGTACGTCAGTTGGTCCTGGTCGGGGCCGTGCGGCGGCCCCCGGGCCCCCCGCGCGACCCCGCTGCCGGGCCGGGACGGGTCTAGGGGGCAAGGGACGGGGGTGTGCCGACCGCGCCGCGTCGAGCGGAACGCACGCGTCGACAACGGGGCGGGGATTCACGGCCGGAGAAGGAGATGTCCGAGTACGTCATGGTGTCGGCGTCGATGACCATCGCGAGGCCACGCTTGCCGGCCTGCCTGCGGGCACCGGTCGCCCACCCGTCCTCCTGGGCGGAGGACGGCCGCCCACGCTGCCCGGTGGGGGCCGGGCAGCGGGAACGGCCGTCGGCGGACTACGGGGTGGGCGTCCAGCGCTGGGCGCCGGTGCCGTTGCAGGTGGCGAGTTCGAGCTTGGTGCCCGAGGCGGTGGCCGCGCCGACGGGGGCGAGGCAGCGGCCGCCGTTGGTCACGGTGCCGCCGCCGCCGAGCTGCCACTGCTGGCCGTTCGACCCGTTGCAGGCCTGGACGGCGGCCACGGCCGCGCCACCGTCCAGGCAGCTGCCACCGAGGCCGGTGAGGGTGCCGTTCGGCTGGAAGGTCCACCGCTGGTTGGGTCCGCCGTGGCAGCCGTAGAGGGCGGGCTGGGTGCCCGGGGTGCTCGCGCTGCCCGGTAGGTCGACGCAGCTGGAGGAGGCGGCGTTGACCAGCTCCGCGTTGCTCGGCAGCGGGGTGGGCCGACCGGTGGCGGTGATCTCCGCCGCACTGGTCCAGGGGCCGCGGCCGCCCGCCTCGGTGAGGGCCCGTAGCCGCAGGTAGCGGCCGGTCGTCGGGCTGAAGGTGACGGTCTTCGCCCCGGCGGAGTCGGCGAAGGTCCCGCTGGCGACGGGCGTCCCCCAGGTGTCGGCGCTGTCGGAGACGTACATCTCGTACGACCCGATCCGGCCGTTGCTGCCGCCGTCCTGGCGCGGCAGGTAGGTCATGCCGTCGACGTTGTAGCGGGCGCCGAGGTCGATCCGGACCTCGTGCGGCAGCGGGGCGTTCCCGGCGGACCAGGCGGTGTGCCAGAGGGTCGCGGGGTCGCCGTCGAAGGCGTTGGCGGCCGCGCCGTTCTCGGCCGCGGTCTCCTGGCTGTCGGCGGAGACGAGCTTCCAGCCGGCCTGCGGGATCGGCGTGGCGGAGGTCGGGATCGCGCTCCCGGCCGCGACCGTCACACCGGACGCGGTCACGGTGAACGCGCCGGACCTGTCGCCGGCCTTGATCCACAGCACGCCCGAGCGGTCGGCCGCGTCGAAGTACCAGCCGGTGGCGGCGCTGTCGTAGGCGCTCTTCGAGCCGTACGCGGCCAGCCGGGTGCCGCCGACCGAGACCGCGCTGGGGGCCGAGGCCGCGTGCACGCTGAACTCGTAGCCCCGGGAGGCCGGCTTGCCGGTGTAGGACCCGGTGCTGGCGCCGACGTCGATGGTGACGGTGCCGGTGCCGGCGGTCGGCGCGGTGACGTTCACCGGCTGGGTGGCGGAGGCGCCCCCCTGGTAGGCGCGGGTGATCCCGTCGTCCTCGTAGAGGCTGAAGGAGGAGTTGCCGCGCGGGTAGACGTCGTACGTCAGGGTGGAGACCGGCTTCTCCCCGGTGTAGTTCATCTGGGGCCACATCGGGACGATGCCGCCGCCCTTGACGAACAGCGGCAGGGTGTCCAGCGGCGCCGCGTAGCCGTTGAGCCAGCCCGGACCGTTGTAGGCCTTGCCGGTCCAGTAGTCGGTCCAGGTGCCGGCCGGCAGGTAGATGCCGTCGCGGGTGGCGGTGTCGGTGACCACCGGGGCCACCAGCAGGGAGTCACCGGCCATGAACTGACCGCTGGTCAGATTGCCCCGGGTGACCGGATCGTCGGGGTACTCCAGCACCATCGCCCGGGTGGAGGGCACACCGGTCTGGGCGGCGGTGTGGCTCATCGTGTACAGGTACGGCATCATGCGCATCTTGAGCTGGAGGTACTTGCGGTTGATGGACAGGTACGGCTCCGAGAAGCGCCAGGGCTCCTTGTCGTTGTACCCGGCCGAGGGAGCGGTCGGGCCCCAGCCGGACATGGTCATGAACGCCGGGGTGAACGCCTTCCACTGGAGGTCCCGGACGTAGGTCTGCGGGCTGCCGCCGAAGATGCCGTCGACGTCGCCGGACGCGTAGTTGAGGCCCGACAGCCCGGCTCCGGTGATGGCGGGCACGTGCCAGCGCATCGCGTCCCAGGTGCCGGAGGTGTCGCCGGTCCAGACGACCGCGTTGCGCTGGGTCCCGGCCCAGCCGTCCACCGTCCACACGTAGCGCCGGGCGTCGGAGTTGTCCTCGATGCCCTTGACGGCCTGCTGGACGCCGTCGAACGCGTACTTGTAGCCGCCGCCGATCCACGCGACGTCGGTCTTGACGCCCCGGCTGCCGGCGGTCCTGACCTCGTCACCGATGGTGGACAGACCGGTCGACGTCCACAGGCCGGTCTGGAACCCCTTGGCCTTCAACCCGCTGACGGCGCCGGGCAGATCGGTGTAGCCGCAGCCGTAGCCGTCGTTGGGCAGGAACCAGCCCGACGGCATGTCGGCGTTGCGGGCGTCCGTCGCGTAGCCGACCACGTCGGGCGTCGTCTGGTGCCGGACGCGGTCGTGGTCGCCCTGGTAGGTGGGGTTCGAGGCGTTGAAGCAGTCGGCGTTGCCCAGTTCGAAGCCCCACATCGGGGCCAGGAAGGGCTTCCCGGAGACGTCGGTGTAGGAGTTCAGCACGCCCTTGAGCGAGTCCCCGACGACGTACCAGGCGTCGAACCGCTTCTCGTTGTGCGTGAACGAGCCCGGTGCGCCGAAGCTGTAGCTGCCGGGGGCCCAGGTGTTGCGCATGACGCCGTAGCCGTTGGTCGACATGTAGAACGGCGCCGGGCTGGCGTTGTCGTTCTCCCGCCAGGTGTTGCTCACCGAGATCGGCACCGTCTTGCCGCGCAGCGCCCACTCACCCAGCCGCAGGCCGGTCCCGTAGAACTGCTCGTCGGCGCCCTGGGTGAGGTACTGGGTGGTCTGGGAGGCCGTCCAGCTGGTGGGCTGGGCCTCCTGCCAGATCGGCGTGGTGTTGTCCGCCCGGTAGAGGGCGAACCGCAGCGGCGACTTGTAGACCCTGATGGTCATCGCGTCGGTGTTGATCCGGTAGTAGGCGCCGGCGTCGGAGTGACTCGTCACCACCGGGCCGAAGTCGGTCTTCACGGCCAGCGCGGTGCCGGCGGGGTCGTCGGTGAAGGCGCCGGTGGGGGAGAGCCAGATCCGGAAGATGTCCGCCCGGGCGATCGCCACCCGGGCCTTCGCCCCGCTGGACGTGCTCACCGTGTAGGTGCTCCCGGACTGCGTGAGCCCGGTGGCGTTCCCGGCGGTCGAGGCCGCGGCGGCCGAGGCCGGACCGGTGACGGAGAGCACCGCCCCGACCAGTACGGCGACGAGCCCGGCCGCTGACGGCCGCCCCCCACCCCATCGTTGCCACCAGCGGGTTGTGTTGCGAGGCATGCGACGTCCTTCACGGGAGAAGGTCCGAACCCGCCGGCGAACGCGACGGGCGACTGGCCGAGTGGGCAGCGTAGGCATGACACCACTCACCAAAAGTGCAGTCAAGAGAACGAACATGAGCGCAAGTGCTTCTTTTGACTCAGATAACTGCAACCAAGCCGTGGTCGGGGCCGCTCGCGCGGGGGTCACTCCGCCCGCTAAGCCGCTGTCATGGTCGAGTTGATGCAGGGGCGGGAGTTCGATGGGCGATTTGTCCAGAAGTAGCGGCGCGATGGTGCAGGAATCTGCAGGGAGATGCCAGGAAAACCGCACCTGTGATCAGATGTGCGAGGTATCGGACTCCGAGGTGCCGGTTCGGGCGAGGGTGTCCCGGAGGGCGGCCCAACCCCGAGGTGCTGGCGGTCGGGGCCCCGCCGACCGTACCCGGCGCCGCGACCCGGTCCGCCGGGTGGCCGCCGCCCTGGTGGAGTGACCCGCGCTGCGCCGGGGCGGCTGTCCGGCGGGGCCACCGTCGCTGTGAGGCGCGTCACTGACCGGGCGCGCCGGGGCCGCCCTGCGTGATCATGACCGGATGGACACTCGTTTCCTCGGCATCGCCGAGTTGGCCGAAGCCCCGTCCGTGGCCGTCGTGGTCGACGTCATGCGCGCCTTCACCGTGGCACCCTGGGCCTTCGCCCGAGGGGCGGAGAAGATCGTTCTCGCCGAGTCGCTGGACGATGCCCTGGCACTCAAGGCCCACCACCCGGAGTGGCTGGCGCTCAAGGACGGTCCGCCCGCGCCCGGTTTCGACCTCGTCAACTCGCCCGGCCTGCTGCGCTCCGCCGACCTCGGCGGGCGCACCGTGGTCCAGAAGACCACCGCGGGGACGGTCGGCGCACTCGCCGTCAGGGACGCGGCACTGGTGCTGTGCGCGGGCTTCGTGGTGGCGGAGGCGACGGCCCGGCTGCTGCGGGCGCGCGCGTGCGACAGCGTGACCTTCGTGGTTACCGGCGAGGACGGGCACGCCGAGGAGGACCGGGCCTGCGCCCGGTACATCGCCGGGCGGGCCACCGGTGCCGGGACGGACGCCGCCGAGTACCTGCGCCGCGCCGGCGGGTCACGCGCCGCCGCCGAACTCGCCGAGGGGGTGCGGCAGGGAGCCCACCCCGACGACGTCGCGCTCTGCCTCGAACTCGACCGGTTCCCGTTCGCCGTGGTGGCGACCTGGGAGGACTCGCTGATGGTCCTGCGCCCCCATCCGGTGCCCGCGCCGGCCGACGGGGCTTCGGTCCGGGCGCTCCCGGCCGGGTAGCGGGGCACCGGTCGGCGGCGCCTGGGGAGCCGGCCCGGGCCCGGGGCGCCCGACAGGCCGTCAGTCGACCGCGTGGGCGGACGAGCCGGCCGGCTCCCGGCCGGTCAGGGCGCGGGCCCGCATCCCGTCCGCGCGGGAGTTGCCGAGCGCGCTCAGCAGGTCCGCGGCCCGGAGCCAGCTGGCCCGGGCCGCGCCGGTGTCCCCGAGGGCCTGCTGGGTCCCGGCCAGGTGGTCGAGCACCTCGGCCTGGTTGTACCCGTCGAGCAGCTCCTCGTAGAGCCCCAGCGAGGTCCGGAAGTGGTGGACGGCCTCGTCCAGTTCGCCCACGTGGTGGAGCGCGTAGCCGATGCTGTCCCAGGTGGCGGCCTCGCTGAAGCGGTTGCCGGTCTCCTGGAGCAGCGGCAGCGCCTCGCGGCAGGTGGCGATGGCCTCGCGGTGCCGGCCCAGCAGGGTCAGGTACCAGCCCACGGCGTTGAGTTCACGCGCGATGAGGTTGTCGTCCGCCAGGGTCCGGTAGATCGCCAGGGCGGTGCGGGCGTGGCCGAGGGCCTCGTCGTGCCGCCGCTGCCGGCCGCGGACCCAGCCGAGACTGCGCTGCGCGTTGGCCCGGGCGAGCAGGGGCAGCAGGTGGAGCCGGCGTTCGACGTGGCCGACCGCCCGGTCCGCCTCCTCGCTGCGGCCGGTCTCGGCGAGGGCGCGGGCCAGCGCGGCCGCGGTGCTGCAGATGCCCTCCGGATCGTCGAGCAGGAGGGCCGCCTCCAGCGCCAGCCGCTGCATGGCGATCTCGTCGGCCCACTGCCCCCGGGCGGAGAAGTGCGGGATGCAGTCGTGGGCGAGGCCCATCCGGTAGTGGAGCAGCCGGGGGTCGTCGCCCGTCCGCAGGGCGGCCAGGATGGTGCGCTCCTCCCGCTGGAACCAGGCCCGGCCCTGTCCACGGTCGTCGAAGGGCAGCAGCACCGTCCCGGGCGCCGGTGCGTGGTCCAGCTCGTGGACGGGGCGGGTCTCCGACGCCCGGACGGCGGCCCGGGCGTTGTGGCGGAGGTAGTCGAGCAGCCGGATCTCGGCGGCGTAGCGGTCGTCGCGCTCCTGGTCGAGCAGGTCCCCGGCGTGCTCCCGGACCAGGTCGTGCAGGACGAAGCAGCCGTCCGCGTCACGGCTGAGCAGACTGGCGGCGACCAGGGAGCGCAGCAGGCGGCGGGCCGTCGCCATCGGCTCGCCCGCGGCGGAGGCCGCCGCCTCGGCGGAGAACACCGGGCCCGGCAGCACGGTCAGGTGGCGGAAGAACCGGGCGGCCGCCGGGTCGAGCGCCCGGTAGGACCAGGAGAAGACGGCCCGGACGTCGGAGTGCGGGTCGTCGGTGGTGAGGGCGTCCAACCGGGAGCGGGCCCCGGTCAGTTCACCGGCGGCGACCCGCAGCGCCAGGGCGGGCTCCGCGGCCAGCTGGGCGGCGACGATCGCGACGGCCAGCGGGAGGCGCCCGCACAGCTCCACCAGCTCGGCCGCCCCGGCGGGCTCGGCGGCCACGCGCTCGGGGCCGATCCGTGCGGCCAGCGCGTCCAGGCTCTCCTCGGCCGTCCACAGGCCGAGGTCGACCAGCCGGACCTCGTTGGTGGTGGCGAGTCCGGTCAGGTGGTTGCGGGAGGTGATGACCGTGAGGCAGTGCGGAGACCTCGGCAGCAGCGGCCGTACCTGCTGCGAGTCGCGCGCGTTGTCGAGGAGCACGATCATCCGGCGGTCGGCCAGCAGCTCCCGGAACGCGGCGGCGCGCTCCTCGGCGCCGTCGGGGATCGACGCTCCCGGCACCCCGAGCGCGCGGAGGAAGCCGCCGAGTGCTTCGGCGGGGTCCAGCCCGGTGCCCGAGGGGTCGAAGCCGCGCAGGTTCACGTAGAGCTGGCCGTCGGGGAACCGGTCCGCGACCCGGTGCGCCCAGTGGACGGCCAGGCTGGTCTTGCCCACTCCGGCCATACCGCCCACGGCGACGACCGGCGGGTGCTCGGCCCGGTCGCCGGGGCCGCCGCCGAGGTGCCGGACGCGGGCCAGGACGTCGTCCCGCCCGCGGAAGGTCCGGAGGGCGGGCGGCAGTTGGCGGGGGACCGGCGGAGCCGTGGCGGCGGTCGCCGTCGTCGTCGCCGTGGCCGGGTCGGCGGTGCGCCGGGCGGCGGCCGTCAGCGTGCGCCGTTCGTCCTCGTCCAGGGCCAGGGCGTCCATCAGCTCGTCCAGCGTGCCGTGCCGGGGGACGCTGCGGCCGCGCTCCATGTCGCCGATCGCCCGCACGCTGACGCCGGACGCGCCGGCGAGCCCGTCGAGCGTCAACCGGGCACGCCCGCGTGCCGCCCGCAGCAGCGCGCCGAAGGTCGCCTGCTCCATCGCCCCACACCCCCTGACCTGCTCCCTCGACGGAGATCATCTCATCCGGGCGGGTCGGTTGTCGCACCCGTCCACCGGGAGGCGGCGGGCGAAACCGCCTGCCAACCGCCCGTCAACTGCCTGGCCCCCGAGCACCGGAGGAGGAGAGAGTGGGCGCGGGGCCACAGCCGGCCCGCCGGGCGGAAGGAGCAGCACACGGTGGAGTCCCTCGTCACGCCCATGGTCGGCCGGGAGGCCGAGCGGGCCGTCCTCGCCTCGTTCCTGGCCGCGCCGCAGGGCCAGGCCCTGGTGCTCAAGGGCGAGACCGGTGTCGGCAAGAGCGCCCTGCTGGAGCACGTCGCGCAGTACGCGGGCGGCGTCGGCTACCGGGTGGTCCGGGCGGTCGGCGTCGAGGCGGAGTCGCACCTGCCCTTCGCCGGTCTGCACCAGCTGCTCCACCCCTTGCTCCCGTACGCCGAGCGCCTGGACGACGTCCACCGGGTCGCCTTCGACGTGGTCTTCGGACGCAGCCAGGAACGGGCCCCGTCCGTCATGGCCCTGGGGATCGCGGTGCTCGACCTGGTCGCGGTCGCGGCCGCGCAGGAACGCCTCCTGCTGGTGCTGGACGACGGCCAGTGGCTCGACGCGGCCAGCGTCGAGGTCTGCGGGTTCGTCGGCCGCCGCCTCGCCGGCGACACCGTGAAGCTGCTGGTCGCCCTGCGGCCGGAGAGCTCCGCCGGGTTCGACGCGGCCGCGCTGCCCGCGCTGCCGGTGCCGCCGCTGGACGGGCCCGCCGCCGAGCGACTGCTCGACGAGCGCCACCCGCACGTGGACCCGCGGGTCCGCCGCCGGGTGCTCGACCAGGCCCAGGGCAACCCCCTCGCCCTCCTGGAACTCCCGTCGTACCTGGGAGGGAGCGCCGCACGGCCCGCCCCCGGGGAGCCGGACGGCCATGAAGTCGTCCCGCTTCCCGACCGGTTCCGCCAGGTCTTCGGCGCGCGCATCGCGGCGCTGGGACCGGCCGCCCGCGGGGAGCTGCTGCGCGGCGCCCTGGACGGCGTCACCGCGGGGGCCCCGGCCGGTCCGACAGCGGGTGCGCGCTACCGCATGCGGGACGTGGACGAGGCGGCGGCCGTCGGCCTGCTGGACCAGGACCACTTCAGCGGCGAGTTCGTGTTCCGGCACCCGCTGGTGCGCTCGACCGTGGTCCGGGCGGCCACCCCGAACGAGCGGCGCGCCGCGCACGCGGCGCTGGCCGAGGTGCACCGGGACGACATCGAGCGCCGGGCCACCCACCTGGCCGCCGCCGCGGTCGATCCGGACGACGAGGTGGCCGCCGCCCTGGAGCAGGCGGCCGCGTCGGCGACCCGCCGGGGCGGCGCGGCCGCCGCGGTGACCTGGCTGACCCGGGCCGCGGAGCTGAGCCGGACCCCGGAGGACCGCTCCCGCCGGCTCGGGGACGCGGCGTTCGTCGCGGGGCACGCCGGACTGCTCGACCAGGCCCAGCGCCTGGTCGGCGCGGACGGCGCGCCCGGCCGGGCCGGGACGACGGCCTCCGCCCTGGCCTTCGCGTACGCCGTCCTCTACGAGGACGGGGACGTGCGGTCCGCCCACCGCCAGGTGGCGGCGGCCGTCGAGCGGATCGTCGACGGCGCCGCCGGGCAGCCGGTCGGCGACGCCCCGGGACGGACCATCGGGGGTGCGGCCGGGCGGACGGCCGGTGGTGCCCCCGCGCCGAGCGAGGAGCTCACCCGGCTGGTGAACCTCCTGCTCGCCGTTAGCCAGTACGCCGGCGACAGCGCGTCCTGGCAGCGGACCCACCGCCTGCTGGACTCCCTGGGCGGCCTGGTCCCCCCGAACTCGCGCCTCTACCAGGACGCCTGGTGCGACGTGGTGCGCCGCGGCGCCGGGGTCGGCGAGCGCGTCGCCGCGGCGTTCGCCGCCTACCCGGACCTGGACCCGTGGGACATCACCCGGCTGGGCGTGGCCGCCTACCACGTCGACGCCCTGAGCCACTACCGGACGTACCTGCGGCGGAGCGTGCAGCGCGAACTGCGGGCCGGGGCGGTCGGCACCGGCATGACCATGCTGCACCTGATCATGCTGGACCAGACCGCCTCGGGTGACTGGGAGGCGGCCGAGCGGACCGGACAGCAGGTCCTGGAACTGACCCTGGCCCACGGCCATGTCCTTTTCGCCCAGCAGAGCCGGGCCTACCTGGCCGTGCTCGCGGCGCTGCGCGGCGACCTCGACCGCGCACGGGACCTGCAGGCCGTGGTCGACCGGTGGGCCCGGCCGCGGCGGATCGGCTTCCTCACCCAGCTCGCGGACACGGTGGGGACGACGGCCGCCCTCGGCGAAGGGGACTACGAGGCCGCCTACCTGTGCGCGATCGGCATCACCGCCCCCGGCGTCCTCGAACCCTGCGCGCACCAGGCCTCGCGCACCGTGCTCGACCTGGTGGAGGCCGCCCTGCACACGGGCCGTGCCGAGCAGGCCCGCCGGCACGCCCTGGCGGCCCGGGACGCGGGCCTGCCCGAGGTCTCGCCCCGGCTGGCCGTGATCACCTTCGGAGCCCTCGCCATGACGGCCGAGGACGGCGCCGAGGCGGCCGAGATGTACCGCCGGGCCGAGGAGCACCCGGCCGCCGGTGACTTCCCGTTCGAGCTGGCCCGCATCCGGCTGGCGCACGGCATCCGGCTGCGCCAGCACCTGGGGCCGCGGGCCGCCCGCCCGGTGCTCGGCGGGGCCGTCGAGACCTTCGAGCGGCTCGGCGCCCGGGGCTGGGCCGAGCGGGCCCGGGCCGAACTGCGGCTCTGCGGCGCCCCGGCGCACTCCGCCGCGGCGCACCCGGCGGCGCTGACCTGGCAGGAGCGCCGGATCGCCGACCTCGCCGCCGGCGGCCTGACCAACAAGGAGATCGGCGAGCGGACGCACCTCTCGCCGCGCACCGTCAGCTCCCACCTGTACCGGGTGTTCCCCAAGCTGGGCGTGACCACCCGCGCGGCCCTGCGGGACGCCCTGGCCGCCCTCCCGGACCAGCCGGGGGAGCAGCCTCGGCGGTAGGGGACTCCTGCTGCGCGTGCGACCCGGATCGTCAGACAGGCCCAGGGCCCGGACCGCCCCCGGCTCAGAGCAGGGTGCCGCACCACACGTTCCGGGCCAGCCAGTCGTCCTGGCTGAACGAGCCCCGTGCGGGGCCGGCCGGGGAGGCCGGCAGTGAGGTGAACGTCCGGTCCGGGCGGATCCGTTCGGGCAGCGTGCGGAAGCGGGCCCGGCCGGCCTCGGCCGCGTCGTCGGTGCCGTGTTCGCGGGGCTTCACAGGGACCTCCGGCTGGCAGGTGGCGGATGTGTCGTACCCGGGCAACGTGGCAGCGGTCCGGCGGATTCCCGCGCCGGGGCGGGAGTTCCCACGACCCCGGAGGCCGACCCCGGAGGGGCCCCGGGAGGGGGCGGCCCGGGTGGCCGGCCCTGCCCGCAGTCGGTCCGGCTGTGTGCCGGACCGGTTTGACGGTGCGTGAGGCGTGCGCCGCAGCCGTGGCCGGCCGGTACGACTGCGCCGACGGCGCTGCCCGACCGGCAGTCGGATGACTGATGCGGCAGTGGGCGGCCGGGGCACACAGTTGACCGGCGATCCCCGGTCGCGGGCCCGACCCCGGTCCCCGCGAACCCGCCGGGAGTCGTGGTCCGCCCCCGACCGGCGGCCGCCGCCCCGCCCGACCGAACAACGCCGTTCCCCGTCGGGCACCACACCACACCACCCCTGGGAAGGGACCTCCATGAACCGACGCTTCCTGGCCGCCCTCGCCGCCGCCGTGCCCCTCGCCGCCGCGGTGTACGCACCCGGCGCCTCGGCCGCCGCGACCGACTCCGCCGCCCCGCACGGCTGTACCAGCCCCGCGGTGCACGCCCCGGCGGGCACCGCGGTGGAGCGGGTCGCCGCGGTCGCCCACGCCGCCGGCACCTTCGACGTACCCGCGGTGTTCCCGCAGCCGGCGGCCCAGGTCCCGGACGTCCCGGCGTTCTGCGACGTGACGATCACCCTCACCCACCCCGGCCAGGGCGACCACGCCACGGTGCGGGTCTGGCTGCCGCAGCAGAACTGGAACGGCCGGCTGCAGACGGTGGGCGGCAGCGCGTACGCCGCCGGCGACTACGGAGCGGGCCTGGCCGGCGCGGTCAAGGGCGGCTACGCCGCCGCCACCACCGACGCGGGCGTCGGCACCTACCTCGACACCACGTGGGCGCTGAAGGCCGACGGCCGGGCCGACCGGGCGCTGCTGGAGAACTTCGCCTCCCGCTCCGAACACGAGGCCGCGGTGGTCGCCAAGGAGGTCGTCGCCGCCCACTACGACCGGGCCGCGTCCTACTCCTACTTCAACGGCTGCTCGACCGGCGGGCGCCAGGGCTACGCGGAGGCCCAGAAGTACCCGGCCGACTACGACGGCATCCTCGCCAACGCGCCCGCCGTCAACTGGGACGAGTTCGAGGTGGCCACGCTGTGGCCGCAGGTGGTGATGAACGAGGCCGGGACCTTCCCGACCGCGTGCGAGTTCAAGGCCTTCACCGACGCCGCCGTCCAGGCCTGCGACCGGCTCGACGGCGCCGCGGACGGGCTGCTGACCGACCCCGACGCGTGCGGCTTCGACCCGCGCCGGCTGATCGGCACCACCGTCGAGTGCGACGGCGGGCGGCTGACGATCACCGCCGCCGACGCGGAGGTGGTGCGCCGGATCTGGGACGGCCCGCGCACCGCCTCGGGCACGAAGCTGTGGTCGGGCGTGCCGATCGGCGCCGACCTGGCCGGCCTCGCCGGCAGCAAGGTCGACGAGACCACCGGCGAGCGGGTCGGCACGCCGTTCCCGGTACCGGCCGCCTGGGTGTCGACCTGGCTGAAGAAGCAGCCGGCCTTCGACCTCACGACCCTCACCACCGGCCGGTTCGCCCAGCTGTTCCGGCAGTCCGAGGCCGAGTACGACCGGATCATCGGCACCGACGACCCGGACCTGTCCGGCTTCCGGAAGGCCGGCGGCAAGCTCCTCACCTGGCACGGGTCCGCCGACCAGTTCATCCCCGCCGCCGGCACGGTGCAGTACCGCGAGCGGGTCGAGCAGCGGATGGGCGGGGCGAAGAAGGTCGACGACTTCTACCGCGTCTTCCTCGCCCCGGGGGCGTCGCACTGCGGACTCCTCGGCCAGGGCGCCGACCTCGCCGCACTGATCGCCTGGGTCGAGCACGGCGAGGCCCCGCGGACGCTGCCCGCCACCCTGCCGACGGCCGACGGCCGGACCGTCACCCGCGACCTGTGCGCCTACCCGCTGGTCCCCCGCTACCAGGGCCACGGCGACACCGCCGACGCCGCCGACTTCCGCTGCGGGCCCGCCACCCGGCACTGACCCGCCCCCCCAGGCCGTCCCGGCCCGTACCCCTCTCCCCGGGGTGCGGGCCGGGACGTTTCGGTAGGGGCGGCCGCTGCGCCGCACCGGTACCGCGCCGCACCGGTACCGCGCCGTGCGGGCCCGGTGGTGTCGCCCGTTGGCGGGTGCCGCCCGTTGGTGTCGGTAGCCCGCGGCCTCAGTCATTCGACTGATCCCGTGGGCGACGCCCGGACGGATGCTGGAACGGTCGCCGCACGCCGGTGCAGGCCGACATCCTGCTCGGAGGGCCCGTTGTGATCCGTACTCCCGTCGTGTTCATCCATGGCGCGTGGCTGCACGCGCTGTCCTGGGAGTGCTGGGTCGAGCGCTTCACCGGCCACGGCTACCTCGCCCACGCGCCGGGGTGGCCCGGCGAGGCCGCCACCGCGCGGGAGGCCCGCGAGCACCCGGACCGGGTGCCCGACCTCGGCCTGGACGGCCTCACCGACCACTTCGCCGGGATCGTGCGCTCCTTCGAGGTCCCGCCGGTGATCATCGGGCACTCGGTGGGCGGACTGGTCGCGCAGCACCTGGTCGGCGCCGGTCTGGGCCGGGCCGCGGTGGCCCTCGCCCCGGCGCCCGTCAACGACGTGGCGATGCGCTGCCCGGACTGCGCCTGCGCGTCCGCGCGCCTCGCCGTCCCGCTCACCCCCGAGCGCTTCCGGGACCTCCTCGGCACTACGGTCCGCGGCGCGGAGGGCGAGCGGCTGTACGACCGCTACGTCGTGCCCGCCCCGCGCCGCCTGCTGGCGGACCTCGGCTGCGGCGGCGGCCCCCGGCACCCGAGCACCTCGGCGGACACCCGGAACGCGGCCCGCGGGCCGCTGCTGCTGGTGTCGGGGCAGGAGGACCTGCTGGTGCCCGACTGCGTGACCCGCGCCGTCTACAAGGCGTACGGCGACTCCACCGCGACCACGGACCTCAAGCAGTTCCCCGACCGGGGCCACTCCCTGGTCATCGACAGCGGCTGGCGGTCCGTCGCCGACTACGTCCTCGACTGGCTCGCCGAGCGGGGCGTCCGCCCCACCGCCCCGGCCCGCTGACCGCCCGGGAGCCCGACCGGGGCCGCGCGCCTGTGCCGGCCCCCGTACTCCCGGCCGGTCCGGTCGGGAACACGACACGACCGAGGGCCCCGCCGTGGCGGGGCCCTCGGTGCGTGCGCGTCATTCGCTCTGCGCGTGTAAGAACGTGTTCACCGCCGCCGCGGGTGACTCGGGCCGCGTCAGCCGGCCACCGCGCTCGCGCGGACGGTGACCGGGATGTTGCCCCGGGTCGCCTTGGAGTAGGGGCACAGCCGGTGCGCGGCGGCTCCCAGCTCCTCGGCCATCGCCTGGTCCACGCCGCCGAGTTCGAGGTCGAGCACCGCGCTGAGGCCGAACTCCCCGTCGTCGTCGTGGGTCAGCGTGGCCTCGACCGTGACGGCGGTGCTGGTCAGCCGGACCTTGCGCTCGGCGGCGGCACGCCGCACCGCGCCCAGGAAGCACGCCCCCCAGCCGGCCGCGAACAGCTGCTCCGGGTTGGTGGCGCCGCCCGCGCCGCCCAGCGCCTTCGGGATGGCCAGTGCGGTGCTGAGCAGGCCGTCGCTGGCGGTGACCTGCCCGCCGTTGCGCCCCTCGCCGGTCACCGTGACCACACCGGTGTAACTGACTGCCATGTCCTTCTCCTCGTACGTGTCGGTCCGGCGCTCCGCGTCCGCGGTCACCGGTGGGTGCTGACTCCTGCTGATGGAGTGTCAGATGTGCGGTGCCGCCGCCGGGGCGGGCCGGCCGCCGCGCCCCGGCAGCCGCCGCCCCGGCCGCCTCAGCGGGTGGTCCGGGCGGCTTCCTCGATCACCTGCGCCACGGTCCCCGGATGCGACACGGCGACCGAGTGCGAGGCCGGGACGAGGGTGACGCGGGCGTGGGCGCGGCGGGCCATGAAGAGCTGGGCGGCCTCGGGGATGTTCAGGTCCTGGGTCGTGACGACGTCCCAGCTCGGCTTCTCCGTCCAGGCGGCGACGGTGGCCGGCTCCTGGAGCGCGC
This sequence comes from Kitasatospora sp. NPDC059973, assembly GCF_042737525.1. Taxonomy (NCBI): domain Bacteria; kingdom Bacillati; phylum Actinomycetota; class Actinomycetes; order Kitasatosporales; family Streptomycetaceae; genus Kitasatospora; species Kitasatospora sp. NPDC059973. Next base: position 14,902 of record NZ_JBHWUI010000119.1, read on the forward strand.
TCTGGGCGATCGGGCGCTGGGTGGCGGCCATGAGCGCCGCCTGGGCGGCGGGGACGTCGGCGGCGAACTGGTGGCGGAACGCGTCCGCCCGGATGAACAGGTCGGTGGTGGCCGTGCCGTCGCCCAGCGGGTAGGTGACCGGGTCCAGCGCGTCCCCGAGGGTGGACCCGGGGAACCTGCCGGACAGCTCCAGCGCCGTCTCCCCGGGCGCGGGCAGGAACGCCGCCACGTACACCAGGGCCCTGACCTGCGGGTCGTTCGCGCCGGCCGCGCTGATGACCGAGCCGCCGTAGGAGTGGCCCACCAGGATCTTCGGCCCCGGAACGTGCTGGAGCACGCCGCGCAGCGCGACCGCGTCGGAGGCGGGGCCGCGGAGCGGGACGGCCGGGGCCACCACTGGGTACCCGTCCGCCTGGAGCCGCTTGATCACGCCGTTCCAGCTGGACGCGTCGGCGAACGCGCCGTGTTCCAGGACGATCGTCGGCCTGACGCCGACCGCGACCGGCGCGCTCGCGTTCGCGGTGCCCCCGGCCACGGCCGTGCCCAGGACGACGCTCGCGGCCGCGGCCCAGACCGCCGCCGTCGCCAGCCGGCGCTTCCGGGTGCTCTTTCCTGCTGCCATGGGACAGTCCTTCCGTTCGGTACGGGTACGGGTACGCGTACCGGTACGGGTACCGGTACGCGGGTCAGTGGGCCGATGCGGCGCCCCGAACCCGTCCGAGCGGACGGTGGGCGTCTCGGCGGTTCCACCCTCGCGGCACGGGCGGCGCCGCGGATCCGTCGAATGACGGTCGGTCCCGGCACCCGCCGACGGCCCGGCCGGGGCGAACGAGCGAGCCGCCGACTGCCCGTCACCGCCCCGCCCCGCCACCCGCGGGCGGCGAAACCCCCACCCGGCGCGGGTACTTCGTACCCGGCGGTCGACGTAGTGCCATGACGCGGGCCCTGTCCTCGGTCAACTGACGGATGCCGTACCCGCGTCCGCGCACCAGGGTGGGTGCGACCGGGCCCAGCCCGCCCCGCACCACCTCCGGAGGACTTCGTGACCGTCGTCAACTTCCAGCTGATCTCCTCGCTCGACCCGGACGCCGTGCTGGCCGTCCTCACCGACTTCGGCCCGGCCCGCGCCCAGGCGTGGCCCACCATCGACGCGGCGCACTTCGCGGTGCACGGCGCGGGGGAGGGCTGGGCCGAGGTGACCGAGGGCACCGCCGCCGCCTGGGAGCGCGCCCGCTACGACTGGAAGCCCGGGGGCGACGAGGTCACCATCACCACCCTCGACTCCAAGCTCTTCGGGCCCGGCGGCGGCTGGGTCTTCCGGCTGACCCCGGAGGGCGGCGGCACCCGGGTGGACGTCCGACTGACCAGGACCCCGGACACCCTGAAGGGCAAGCTGCTGGCCTCGCTGCTCCCCGTCGTCGCCCCGTCCTCCCTGCGCAAGTCCTTCGCCGGCCCGCTGCGGTCCCGCTGACCCCACCCGGCGAGGCCGACCGGGGCCGTCCCGCGCCCGGGGCGGCCCCGACACCGGTCAGCCGGTTGTCGCTCCGCGCACTCCGCGCCCCCCGGCGACGGAGTGCGCGGAGTTCGAGCGCGCTGAGAAGCACGACGACGGCCGGGCCCGCGTACGCGAGCGGATCCCCGAGGTGTTCGGGCACGGCGACGACACCGCCGGTGGCGGACCTGCCGGGCTCGGCCTTCGTCGCCCGGGTCATGACCGCGACCGAGCGGTACGGGAACGGCCTGGTCCGCGCATCGTCGGACCGGGTGGACCGTCGTGGACCGTCGCGGACCGGGTGGACAGCCGCGGACAGGGGTGGACAGTCCCCGCCCCGCACGGACCTGGGAAGTGGACACCGCCCGGCGCCAGTCTGTGCGTCATGAACCTCGCACACACCCGGAAGGGCCGAACGGCCCGCAGTCGCCCGGCGGTGGCGGCCCGGCCTGCGGCCCGGCCCGCCGCCGCGCCGGGGGCCTTCTTCGCCGCCCCGGCCGGGGCCGGCGCGGCGCCCCGGCTCCGTCCGCCGGTCGCGTCAGTCCGTCGTCGCCGCCGCCGCCAGCGTCCTGACGACCAGGGAGTCCAGGTACGCCTCGTCGATCCCCCCGATCCGGAAGAGGACCCGCAGGTAGAGCGGTGCGACGATCCCGTCCAGGACGTCCATCAGGTGCAGCTGCGGCTCCCCGCGTGCCACGGCCCGGTCGAGCATGTCCTGCAGGTCCCTGCCGCGCGGTGCGAGCACGGTCCTGGGGTCGAGGCCGGGGTCGGCACTCCCGGCGGGCAGGGCGACGAGCGCCTGTAGCAGTGCCAGGCCGTCCGGTCCCTCGATCGACGCCGCCGCCCCGTGGGCGTAGGCGACGAGGTCCCCGCGCAGTGTCCCGGTGTCGGGGATCACGGACGTGGCGGAGAGGCGCTCCACCGCGAGCTCCAGCACGACCGCGTCGGTCGACCGCCAGCGCCGGTAGATCGACGTCTGGTGGACGCCGGAGCGTTCGGCGATCTGGGCGATGGAGATCCGTGCGTGGCCGTGCTCGGCGATCAGCTCGGCCGTCGCGCCGAGCACCGCCTCCCGTACGCGGGCGCTTCGGCCGCCGGTCCTGCGCCGTACCTGGTCCTCGTTCACAGCCACAGACTAACGCAAGAGAACTTGCGTCTATGGCCTCGGCTCACTACCGTAATTAACGCAACCAATCTTGCATTAGGAGAACGCCATGAAGCCCCTGCTCTTCGAGAACGACCCGCAGTTCTGGTACGAGACCCTCCGGGCGATCGGCCACGCGGCCTACGGAGGCTCCGACTTCGGCGAGGTGATCGCCACGGCCCAGAGGATCACCGCCGGTGACTACGACGGCTGGTACGAGGAGTGGTCCGCCACCGCCGAGCGCACCGCCGCCGAGGCCGCCACCGCCCTGGCCGGCGGCCACCGGATCAGCGCCCGGGACGCCTACCTGCGGGCGAGCAACTACTTCCGCTCCGCCGAGTTCTTCCTGCACGGCAACCCGAAGGACCCCCGCATCGCGTCCTCCTACGAGCGCGCGGTGGACGCCTTCCGCTCGGCGGCCGCCCTCTTCGAGCCCCGCATCGAACCCGTCGAGATCCCCTTCGAGGGCACCGTGCTCCACGGCTACTTCTACCGGGCCCCCGGCGACGCCCCCGCGCCCACGATCGTCATGCACAACGGCTTCGACGGGTCCGCCGAGGAGATGCACTTCTTCGGGGGAGCGGCCGGCCAGGAGCGCGGCTACCACGTGCTCACCTTCGACGGCCCGGGCCAGCCGGCCGCCCGCTTCCGTGACGGGCTGCCCTTCCGCCCGAACTGGGAGAGCGTCGTCACCCCGGTGGTCGACTGGCTGATCGCCGAGCGCCCCGAGGTCGACCCCGAGCGCATCGCCCTGCTCGGCCTCAGCATGGGCGGCCTGCTCGCGCCCAGGGCGACCGCCTTCGAACACCGACTGGCCGCCGTGATCGCCGTCGACGGCGTGTACGACCTCGGCGAAGTCAGCGTCAAGAACCTGCCGATGCCGCGCCCCGAGGCCGAGGCCCTGCTGCGCGCCGAGCACGCCCCCGAGATCGACGCCTCCATCGAGGCGCTGATGAAGACCAACCCGACCGTGCGCTGGGCCATCACGCACGGCTCCTACGTCATGGACGTGGCGACCCCGCGCGCGTTCCTCGCCTCCTACCTCGACTACACGCTCGCCGACGGCATCGCCGAGCGGATCACCTGCCCCACCCTCGTCTGCGACGCCGAGGAGGACCTCTTCTTCGACGGCCAGGCCCAGCAGCTCTACGACCGCCTCACCTGCCCCAAGACCCTCGCCCGCTTCACCGTCGCCGAGGGTGCGGGCGACCACTGCCACACCGGCGCCCAGCGCCTCGCCATGGGCCGGATCCTCGACTGGCTCGACACCGTCCTGCGGTGACGGAGGCCGTGGCCCCCGGTCCGGTGCGGAGCCGGACCGGGGCCGGCCGCCGAACCGACGGTTCCGGGGTGGCGGCTTCGCCCCGCCCCGACCCACCCCGGGGAACAGCGGGCCGCGTCCCCGCGGACCTGCCGCGGTTCGGTCGGGAGCCCGCCCACCCCGAGCCGGCCGAGCCGCCTCCGCGACGGGCGGCCGGCCCGCGCCGGCGGTCCGTCGTGGCGCTACGCCACGACGGACCGCGCAGGCAGGTCCCTGCTACGGCGCGAGGGCCAGGCCGATCAGGCAGCCCGCCAGCAGTGGACCAGGATCCGCAGCCCCGCGCCGACCACCACCGCCGCGCTCGCGTACAACCCGCTCTCATGCGGCGACATCGCCGACATAGCGGCGGGTCGGCCGGACGACGGCTGTCGTGGTCGCCGCCGGCGCGGTCAGTGGCCGGACGGTTCCGCGGGCGCCGTGACCCAGCCGGGGAGGGTGGGCATGACGGCCTCGGCGACCCGGTACAGGAGTGCGTCGTCGACGGGACGGCCGTCGTGGCGGAAGACGGCGACCTCGAAGGCCCGGCCGCCCGGGGCGCCGGGGTCCTGCGCGACGACGAGGTTCCGGACAGGGGAGCCGACGCCGGTGGTGGCCTTCCCGTCCGTGCCGAAGCCGAGGCTCATGGCGTCGGTGTAGTACGTCATGGCGGGATGGCCGAGGACGGTGGCGGGCCGGGGGAGGAACCGCGGCATGTCGGAGATGTCCTCGACCGTGGTGGAGCTGTCCGTCAGGGCGACGGCACTCACCCCCAGCCGGACCTCCACCATGGCGTCCTTGCCCAGGCCGAAGGGTGCCGGACCGGCCGTGGAGACCCGGTCCTGCGGCGTGCCCAGCAGGGCCGGCAGGTCGGGGCGGTTGAGGGCGGCGCAGAGCGCGGCATAGCCGGCCGGGTCCGTCGGCCGGGGTGCGGCACACGCGGCCGGGGGTTCGGCCCGCTCGGTGCGGGGGGCGACCATCGCCCACGCGCCGCCGCCGATTCCGACGGCGGCGAGTGCCACCGCCGTCACCGTGGCCGCGGTGTTCCTGCCGGGCTTGACTGTCGCCACCGATCGGGCTGCCCCTTCCTCGTCGACGCGGCTCGTCCGCCGTGTCTCGGGGACCCGATGAGCAGGGACGATCATAGGACAGAGCGCTGCGCGGGTGTCGCGGCCGTCCCCTCGGGCCCGCCGCACCGGTGCCTGCGTGCACCGGCCTCGACCCCTTGTCCGATGCCCCGGCCGGCGGACGTCATCGACGGGGGCCTGCACCGGAGTCGACCGGTGCACGCCCCCGCCCGGCGGTCAGGCCTTCGCCCCGGCGACGGCCGTGTAGAGGCCGCGCTCGGGCCGCTGCGCGCGGCCGGCCTTCGCGAGACGCTCCAGCCTGGTGCGGATCGTGTTGATGTTGCCCTCGTGCGTTTCCAGGCCCAGCAGTTCGGTGACCTCGCGGGCGCGCAGCGGGCCCTCGGCCTTCGCGAGCACCGCCACCACGCTGTCCGCGTCCGCCACCTGGCGCCGGCGGTCCGTCGACGCGGTCTTGCCCTCGGCGGCGGCCGCCGGAGCGGCTGCCGCCTTCTTGGCCGGGGCCGCCGCCGGTGCGGCCTTCTTGGCGGTGGTCGCCGGAGCCGGGGCCGCCTTCTTGGCCGGGGCCGCCGCCGGAGTCGACGTGGCCTTCTTGGCAGGCGTCCGCTTCGCCGTGGGCTTGGGCCCGCTGTCCTTGGCCGCCGCCTTCGTCGCGGTCCGCTTCTTGCCGGGGGCCGACGACGGCGCCGCCTGCTCCGCTTCGGACGCGGCGCTCTTCGCCGCCACCGTCTTCTTGGCGGCTGCCGGCTTCCTGCTCCGCGCCTTCGCCGTCGGAGCGGTGGACGCCTCCGGAGCGGCAGGCGTGGCCGGGGCAGCGGGCGCCTCCGCCGCAGCCGGTGCCGCCGGGGTCGGCTCCGTCGCCGCGGCCGCCTCCTGCGGCGCCTCGGTCGAAACCGGCTGCGCCTCGGGGGCGCCCGACTCACCCCCGTCACCGAGCGACACGCCGGCGAGCCCCCGCAGGCCCGCCAGCGCCTTGGCCACCGCCTCCTCCTCGGCCCTGGCGGCGGCGAGTTCCTGCTCCGCCCGGGCGAGCCGGTCCCGCACTGCGGGCAGTCTCCCCTCCAACAGCGAAATCGTCGATCCCACACCGCTGTCCGTACCGAAAGTGTTCCCGTTTCCCACAACCACTCCTACGCGTAGTCCGTCACCAGTCGTGCAGTGAATGTACGGCTAGCCGGGCGGGGTGTACGGGGATTGCGGAATGTTCCATCGCACGGGGTGCCGACAGTGCGTGGCCCGACCTCGGTGGAGCCCGGTGGGGAAGCGAACGCGCGGACGGCGGGCGGGTGTTGGCGGGCGGAGGCCGACCGGGGTTCCCGGCACCCGACGCGGTGTTTGAACGGCACCCGTGTCCGCGCCCCATCTCCCTTTGACCGGAAGGGTGTTGCTCGACGGAACGGTCGCGTGGCGACCGCTGCCGGAGGCATCCGACACGGTGGAGGGGCGTACGCCGCCGAAGAGTCGCCGCACACCCCGACGGTGCGGTCCGCCGCCCCCTGCGGCGGTCCGGGCGGCAGCGGGTCCGAGGGGTGAGATTCGTGAGCGGCGGCAGCGGCACGGGGGTTGTCGCGTCCGCGGCGGGCCCGCGGGCGGCGGGGCAGGGGCGCGGACTCGCGACCCGTTCGGCGCGGGGCAACTCGACGCGGCGGCGCCCCCTCCGGGGCACCGGGGCGGATGAGCACGCCCCGGACCGCCGGACCCGGGGCAGGCCGGACCGACGGCTCGGGACGCGCGCGAATCGGCCAACCAGGAGGGAATCCGGTAGCGGCCCCGCCCTCGCGCCCACCGATTGCCGTACCGTGACCGACGACGAAGTGGAGGACCTCTTGAGCGCCCAGCCCGACCACCTGCCCGCCCCGCCGTCGGCCCCGGCGCCTCGCGCCGCCGCCCAACTGCTCGTCCGCATCCACGCCGAGCCGCCCGAGCGGTCCGCCCGGTGGCTGCCGGCCTTCGAGCGGGACTGGGCGAAGGCGCTGGAGGACTCCCGCCAGACCTACGACCTCTCCCCGTTGCACGAGGTGGTCCGCACCTGGCGGTTCCGCCTGGACAGCGCACCGGCGGTCGACGCGTTCCTCGCCGCCGGAATGGACGACGAGGACGGGATCGACCTCGCCGAACTCACCGGGACGAACCCGTGACCGACCGGGTCTGGCCGGCCCGCCTGTCCCCGCAGGCGGCCAAGACCTTCGTCGACCTGCCCCGACACGCCCAGCTGACGGTCCGCGACCTGCTCGACATCGCCTCCTGCACCCCCTGGGGATGGCCGCAGTGGGACGCCACCGACCTCGAAGGCGAGGACCTGCGCTGCGCCTCCGTCGGCCAGCTCAGCCTGGTCTACTCCGTCAACCGCCTGGCCGAGCGCCTGTACGTCCTCGACATCGTCTGGCTCGGCTGACCTCTGGCTCGGCTGACCTCCACCGCGCCCACCGCCTGAACGGGCCGCCGTCACCGCACTGTTGGACGTCCGCGCGGGCCTGCGCCGAACGCTCAGCCGGCGCCCCGCCACCTCTCCCGCTCCGCGAGCGACGAGAACCCGCGGAATCCGGTTCGGGAGTCCACGAGGATCGGCCGGCATCCGGGAATCGGGTACGGATGTCGGGGCCGGTCAGCGGGTTGGACAGCCGTCGCCGCAGGTGGCAGGCTCCGCCGTCGTGGAGATACTCGATGTCCTGACCGGCCTGGCGCGGACCGGGCACCTGGGGCCGGTCGCGAACGGGGTGTCCCTGGCCTCGGTGACCGCCGAGTTCGGCGAACCGTGGCTGGGTGCCGTCGGGCACCGTAACGAGTGGCCCCGACTGGTCGGCTACGGGGACCTGGAACTGGCGGTGTGCCGCTGCGGAGCCGTCGTGCTCGTCTGCCTCCAGACCTGGCGAGAAGTCATCGACCTCCCACCCGCACTGGCCGGCCGACCGGCCCTTCCCGGACAGCCGTCCTACACCGACGTCATCGCCGCCCTGGACCGGGCCGGTTGTCCTTGGCGGCCGTACCCGGCACTCACCTTCGAGGGTCAGCGCTCGGTCGAGGCCGAACCCTCCGGCGCCGTCTTCACCTTCGAGATCGTGGACGACGAGGAGCCGGCCCTGAACGTCGTGTGCCTGCCACCCCATCACCACGACTGTCCCACGACCGCCGCATCGCCCGGGAGTTGACGCGGGTGCCGGCCATCCACCGGGACCACCCGCTCTCCCCGCAGGGACGCCGAACCGTCAGGCTCCAGGCTCACGGTCCTGGGAATGAACGGTCGCTATCTCCGGCCGAGCGCCGACCAGTCGCGGCGCGCGGCGGCCGAGCCGGACTGGGCGCGGGCACGGGTCGCCGAGCTCTGCGGGGTCGACCCGGCGGAACTCGCCGCCGCTGTCGCGCTGCCCGCCGGCTGGACGGAGGAGGACGCGCCGCAGCTCGCCTCCGGCCACTACCGGGGCCCTCGCCGACTTCCTCCGGACGGCGGCCCGCTGCCGGCAGGCCGTGCTCGTCTGGACCGAGTAGGGCACCGACCGAGTAGGGCACCGCCGCCGCATTCCGCGCCGAGAAGGCTTCGCCGCGGGTGCGCGGGCAGGCGGTCGGCCCGCTCCCGCTCCACCCGCTCGCCGGTTCCGGTGGCCCGGGCGGGGGCGGTGGTAGCTTGCGGACGTGGATCTCTTCGGACGGTCATGGGCGGCGCTGCGGGCCGCGGTGGACGGGCTCGCGGAGGAGGACTTCGCCGAGCCGTCGGGTTGTGCCGGGTGGCTGGTGCGGGACTTGGTGTGCCACCTGGTGATCGACGCCCAGGACGTACTGATCACCCTGGTCACCCCGTCCCCCGCGGAGCCGACCCGGGACGCGGCGTCGTACTGGCAGGTGTCCGCCGAACCGCCCGACGGCCAGGACCCATTGGACGCGCTGACCGTCCGGCTGGCCGCCGCCTACGGGGACCCGGGGCTGCTCCGCTTCCACCTCGACGACGTCGGCTCCGCGGCGGGGCGCGCCGCCGAACTCGCCGATCCGCGGCTGCGGGTGGCCACCCAGGGGCAGGTGCTGACCGCCGGTGACTACCTGGACGCCTACGTGCTGGAGTGGACGCTGCACCACCTCGATCTGGTCGCTCACCTGCCGCACCTGCCGGGCCCGCCCGCCGAGGGGCTGGCCGGGGCGCGTCGGTTGCTGGAGCGGATCGCCGGAGGAGCGTTCCCGGCCTCGTTCGCGGACGCGGACGCGCTGCTGGTCGGCACCGGGCGGCGGGCCGCGACCCCGGCCGAGCGGACGGCACTCGGGGCGCACGGGGCACCGGGGGCGAAGGTGCCGCTGGTCCTCGGGTGAGCCGGGCAGCCGCAGCGGCCCGGCCGCCGGCCGGTGCGGTGCGGTTCGGCCCGATTGTCGGTGGCGCCTGCAAGACTGCCGCCGTGTCTGTCCCACGCCCGGGAGCCGCACCGTCGTCGTCCGGCAGGAACCACTGGAGGAACACACATGACGCAACTGCTGAGGGTCCAGAACTTCGTCGTCTCGAGTGACGGCGTCGCGGCCGGCGAGGACCAGAGCTTCGAGCGCCCGTTCGGCTTCGACCACCCTGAGCGGCTGTTCTCCTGGGCCGGCGCGACGGCGAGCTGGCCGATGCGCACCGACCCCGGGGGCAGCCGGGGTCTCGACGACTACTTCACCCGCGACTACCCCCGCAACATCGGGGCCGAGATCATGGGCCGCAACAAGTTCGGGCCTCAGCGCGGGCCCTGGCAGGACCACGAGTGGCGCGGCTGGTGGGGTGACGAGCCGCCGTTCCGCACCCCGGTGTTCGTCATGACCCACCACACGCGGCCGTCGTTCACGCTCTCCGACACCACGTTCCACTTCGTCGACGGCGACCCGGCCACGGTCCTGGAGCAGGCGCGGGAGGCGGCGCAGGGCAAGGACGTCCGGCTCGGCGGGGGAGTCACCACCGTCCGGGAGTTCCTCGACGCCGACCTCGTCGACACCCTGCACGTGGCGGTCTCGCCGCTGAAGCTCGGGTCCGGCCTGCGGCTCTGGGAGTCGCCCGACGAGCTGCTCGACCGCTTCCACCTGGACGTCGTGCCCAGCTCCAGCGGCGTGACGCACCACCTGTTCTGGCGGAAGTGACCCAGCCCCGGGGCGGCCCCGACCGGCCGCGGCGCCTCCCCGGAGCCGTCCGCCGAGCACGGTGACCACGGCGGGCGGGCCCGCTCGGGCGTCCTGCACCGGTTCGACGGCGCCTGCCGCGCCGGCCGTCCCGCCCGCCCCGCCGCCGTCCCCCGTGGGCGAGCCTGGACCAGGACGGCGTCGTCGGCCCGCGGACCGGTGGCGTCATGGTCTCGGCCACCAAGGACATGGTCCACTGCTACGCCTCGCTGCCCACGCTGAGGTGACCCCCGGCGCGTGGCGCCGGTAGGCGGCCGCGGCGGTGGGCACCGGGTGTGCCCATCGCCGCGGCCGCCTACCGGTGGTGGGGGGAGGGCGGGTTCCCGGATGGTCTTGGCACGGGCGGCAGGTGTAGTTGAAGATGCAATGAGCTCGACCGCACCGTAGGAAGACCTTTCGAGGAGGAGTCCCGCGATGACCGTCCACCTGAAGCGCCTCACCGCCGTCGCCGCCACCGCGGCCGCCCTGCTGCTGGGCGGAGTTCTCGCCCAGCCCGCCGCCGCCGTCGAACTCCCGCACGCCCCGGTGGCCTACTTCGCCACCGGAGCCGACCTGACGGGCACCAGGTTCCCGGTCGACACCGGCAGCACCGGCTGCCGCGCGCTGCCGTCCCCCGCACTGTCCGCGGTGGACTTCGCCGAGGTGAACATCAGGGTCTACTTCACCGCCGACTGCCGGACCGGCCTGCCCGGCAAGCCGAGCGACCTGTCCTACGTGCTGGGCAGCCTGCACTGGGCCGACTTCCCGTTCCCGGCGCTGAGCTACGAGGTCGTTCGCTAGTAGGGCTTTGTTAGGTGGTGTCGTAGGGCTGCCATGGGGTGGGTTGTCGGCAGGTGGGGCAGGTGCCGGTCCAGGTGGCGATGAGGTGTTG
>NZ_JBHWUI010000120.1:0-25855 GCF_042737525.1 Kitasatospora sp. NPDC059973
GCCGCCGGGGCGTGGTGCGGGGGGGGGTGGGGGGGCCGCCCCCCCGGGGGTGGGCCCCCCCGCCGCACCGGAGCTCAGCCCCGGCAGCCCTCCAGCAGGCGCAGCCACACCTCGCTGATCGTGGGGTACGCGGGCACGGCGTGCCAGAGCCGGTCGATCGGCACCTCGCCGACCACCGCGACGGTGGCCGAGTGCAGCAGCTCGGCTACCCCGGGGCCGACGAAGGAGGCGCCCACCAGCACCTGACGGTCCTGGTCGAAGACCACCCGGGCCCGCCCCCGGTAGTCGTCGCCGTACAGCGAGGCGCCGGCGACGGCACCGAGGTCGTGGTCGATCGACCTGACCCGCAGCCCGGCCCGCTCGGCCGCCTCCAGCGTCAGGCCGACGGCCGCCACCTCCGGCTCGGTGAAGACGACCTGCGGCGCTCCGGCGCTGTCGGCCGACGCGGCGTGCGCGCCCCAGCGCGCGGTGTCCAGTGCCCGCCCCTCGGCGCGCGCGACGATCGCCGCACCCGCGATCCGGGCCTGGTACTTGCCCTGGTGGGTGAGCAGCGCCCGGTGGTTCACGTCCCCGGCCGCGTACAGCCAGTCGCCGTCGACGCCGAGCACGGTGCAGCTGTCGTCCACCTCCATCCAGGTGCCCGGCTTCAGGCCGACCTGCTCCAGGCCGACGTCCGCCGTGCGCGGGGCCCGGCCGGTGGCGTAGAGCACCTCGTCCGCGGTCAGCCGCTCGCCGCCGTCCAGCACCAGCGTCACCCCGGCGCCGTCGACGCGCTCCAGCGAGGCCACCGCCGCGCCGAAGCGCAGGTCCACCCCGGCGGCCCGCAGGCCCTCCGCGACCAGCTCGCCCGCGAACGGCTCCATCCGGGGCAGCAGCGCGTCGCCGCGCACCAGCAGGACGACCTCCGAACCGAGCGCGCGCCACGCGGTGGCCAGCTCCACGCCGACCACGCCGCCGCCGACCACCGCCAGCCGCCCGGGCACGGTGGCCGAGCCGGTCGCCTCCCGGTTGGTCCACGGCCGGGCGTCGGCCAGGCCGGGGACGCCCTCCGGCAGCACCGGCCGGCTGCCGGTGCAGACCGCGACGGCGTGCCGGGCGGTGAGCAGCCGCTCGGTGCCGTCCTCCGCCTCGACCGTGACCGCCCGTTCGCCGGCCAGCCGGCCGTGCCCGCGGACCAGCTCGATGCCGGTGTCACGGAGCCACTGGACCTGGCCGTCGTCCTGCCAGTGCGAGGTGAACGAGTCGCGCCGGGCCAGGACGGCGGCCGCGTCCAGCGCGCGGTCGCCGACGGCCTCCCGCGAACCGGCCACCGCGCGGGCGCCGGCCAGCGCGGCCACCGGGCGCAGCAGCGCCTTGCTCGGCATGCAGGCCCAGTAGGAGCATTCACCGCCGACCAGTTCGGCCTCCACGATCACCGTGCGGAGCCCGGCGGCGGCGGTCCGGTCGGCGACGTTCTCGCCGGTCGGGCCGGCGCCCACCACGATGACGTCGTACTCCTCGGGGGTGGTCGTCACGTGCGGTCCTCCGTCGTGTCGATGGTCACCCCGGCGCGCAGGGCCAGGGTGACGGGCGTGCGTTCGCAGACGTCGAGCAGCCGGGCGCGCTGGTCGTCGTCCAGGGCGCCGGTGAGCGAGACGAGGCGCGAGACCCGTCCGTGCTGCCCGTCCGTCTCGTAGTCGAGCCTGACCCGGACGGCCTCCAACGGCCACTCCTTGCGCGCCGCGTACATCCGCAGGGTGATCGCGGTGCAGGAGCCGAGTGCGGAGAGCAGCAGCGCGAACGGCTCCGGCCCGGTGTCCGAACCGCCGCGGCGCACCGGCTCGTCGGCGGTCAGCGGGTGGGTGCCGGCCAGCACGTCGACGTGGAACGGCACGTCGGCGCCGCTGCCGGTCACCTCGGCGGTGGTGACCCGCCGGAACCTCGGCGGCGCCGCGGCCGCCTCGGCGCCGGTCGTGCTGGTCGGGGTCTGGCTCATGGCGGGCGGCCTCGCTCTCGTTCGGTGGCACGGCGCCCGGAGGGACACGGGCGCCGTGCCCATCCTGCGCCGCCCGGCCCGCCGCGCGCAGCCGAACACGCGGGCGAGTGCGCTGAGGGGCAAGCACCCGGGCGCGCAGAGGGTGGATCACCGGGCCGGGCCGCCGCGCACAGCGGCGCGCCGACCCCGCCCGGGCCGGCGGATCACCGGGCCCCACGATCACCGGGCCCCTACGATCACCTGGCCCTACGATCACCGGGCCCCTACGATCACCTGGCCCCACGATCACCGGGCCCCTACGATCACCTGGCCCCACGATCACCGGGCCGCGGAGCCTTCCGGGCCCACCCGCTCCGCGAGTACCGCCAGCACCGCCGCCGTCTCCGCCGGCCGCGAGAACATCGGCCAGTGCCCGGTCGGCAGCTCCCGCAGCTCCCACTCCGGGCCGCCGAGCTGCGCGAAGTACGGATGGCCCGAGGCGATCATGGCGCGGACCTGCTCCAGCGGGAACGAGCAGGAGATCAGCGCCTTCGGCAGGTCCGCCCCGGCGCCGGTCAGCCGCAGCGGCTCGGTGAAGGTGGCGGCCGGCTGGTCGGTGGCGCGCTCGCGGACGGCGGCGCGGGCGGCGTCGTCCAGGCCGTCCGCGCTGCTGCCGGCGGCGGCGAGCTCCTCCCAGGACGGCAACGGGTGGCGGCCGTCGACCAGGGTGGCCAGCACGTGGGCCCGGTGCTCGGGCTCCCAGAGGTCGCCCAGCGCGGCGCCGTCGGGGACGGGACCGCTGTCGAGGTAGACCACCCGCCGGATCCGCTCGGGCATCCGGTCGGCCGCACCGGTGACCGCGGTGCTGCCGCCGCTGTGGCCGACGAGGACGACGTCCCACAGGTCCTCGCGGGTCAGCAGGTCGGTGAGGTCGGCGATGTGGGTCTCCACGCCGACCTCGGGCCCCGGCTCGGCGGCACGCTCGGCCAGCCCGGCCGGGGTCACCGCGTGGACGGTGTGCCCGGCCTCGCGCAGCGGGCGGGCGACGTCGTCCCACGCCCAGGCGCCCAGCCAGAAACCGGGAACGAGAACGAAGGTACTCATGGGACCACTCCTTGTCCGGGGGGAATCCGTCAGCACCGACTCTAGGATCGGAGCCGGACAGATCTCGCCCGGATAAATTCCGGATCCCGTCCGGGCCGGCACGGGCCGGCCGGCCCACGAAGGGGGAGCCGATGAACCATCCGGTCAGCCGGGTCCTGGCCCTGCTGGAGCTGCTCCAGGCCAGGCCCGGCCTCACCGGCCCGGAGCTGGCCGCCCGCCTGGAGGTGGACGAGCGCACGGTGCGCCGGTACGCCGCCAGGCTGGCCGACCTCGGCATCCCGGTGCAGGCCGACCGCGGCCGCTACGGCGGCTACCGGCTGCGCCCCGGATTCCGGCTGCCGCCGCTGATGCTCACCGCGGACGAGGCGGCCTCGGTGGTGCTCGGACTGCTGGCCGGTCGCCGGTCGGGGCTGTCGGTGGGGGAGCAGGCCGCCGAGTCGGCGCTGGCCAAGATCCAGCGGGTGCTGCCGACGGAGCTGCGCGAGCGGGTCGAGGCGGTGGAGCAGACCCTGGGGCTGACCTCGGCGCCCGTCGCCGGCCCGAGTCCGGCCGGAGCCGCGCTGTTCGCGCTCGCCGAGGCGGCCCGCCGCCGGCGCCGCGTCCGGCTCGCCTACCGCGACCGCCTGGGCGTCCCGAGCGAGCGCGAGTTCGACCCGTACGGGCTGGTCTTCCACTCGGGCCGCTGGTACACCACCGGGCTGGACCACCGCAGCGGCGAGCTGCGGACCTTCCGGCTGGACCGGATCGGGACGGCGGAGCCGAGCGGGACGCCCTTCGAGCCGCCGGAGGACTTCGACCCGGTCCAGCGGGTGGTGGAGTCGCTGGCCTCGGTGCCGTGGACGCACGAGGTGGAGGTGCTCCTCACGACCACCCTCGACGAGGCCCGGCAGCGGATCCCGCCCGTGGTCGGGACGCTCACCGCGGCGGACGACGGCCGCGTCCTGCTGCGCGCCCGGGCCCAGAACCTCGATGGGTTCGCGGTGATGCTGGCCGGGCTGGGCCGGCCGTTCACCGTCCTGCGCCCGGACGCGCTGCGCACGGAGGTCCGGGCGCTCGCCGCCCGGCTCGCCGGGTGGGCCGAGCAGGGGTGAGCGGGCCCGGGCACCGGGTCAGTGCACGGCGGGCGCGAGCTCGTCCGTGACGGGCCGGTCCTCGGAGGCCCCGCCGCGCATCAGCCGCTGAGGCCGCCGGACCAGCAGGTAGCCGACGCCCGCCAGGGTCACCAGGCCGACGCCCAGGAGCGCGGCCCACACCTGGTACCAGGGCGCGCCGGGCGGCGCCAGGATGCTGCGCGGCCAGCAGATGTTGACCACCTCCAGCCCGGTCCACAGCACCGCCAGGGCGTTGATCACCGTGCCGGCGCGCCCGTACGAGACCTGGCCGGACGGCCGCCACACGCCGCGCAGCCGGGCCACCAGCGCGGCCACGCTGAGCAGGAAGAACGGCAGGAAGGTGGCGGCCGTGCCGAAGGTGATCAGGCTGCCCATCGCGGTGGACTCCAGCCCCAGCGGCAGCGCGGCGGAGCTGACCACGGTCGCCGCGACCAGCCCGCCGATCGGCGCCCGGTGCCGGTTGACCCTGCGGACCTGGTCGGCGAACGGGAAGACGCCGTCCCGGGCCAGCGAGTAGAGGCCGCGGGCGGCGCCGCCCTGCGAGGCCAGCAGGCAGGCGGTGAACGAGATCAGCACGACGACCACGAACGGCTTGGCGGACCAGTCGCCGAAGGCCGAGGTGACGGCGGTGGTGACCGGGTCGAGGTCCTCCCCGCGCACCACGGCGGCCGGGTCGGGGTGGGCGAGTTCCACGGCGACGGCGTTCAGGATCACCACGACGCCGACGCTCATCAGCGCCCACCACATCGCCCGCGGGACCTGCCGGCTCGCGTCCTTGGTCTCCTCGGCGGTGGAGACGCACGCGTCGAAGCCGATGAACGCCCATCCGCCGACCGCGATGACGGCCAGGAAGGCCGCTCCGGTGGAGACCCCGGCGGTGGCGGGGGCGTCCAGGAGGTCGGTCACCAGGCCGAAGCCGTGCGCCCGGAAGAGCAGCAGCAGCGCGAGCCCCACCAGCACGGAGGCGACCGTCTCGGCGGCGATGCCCAGCGAGACGAACCGGCGCAGCACGTTGACGCCGTAGGCGTTGACCAGCGTGCAGGCGAGCAGGAACGCGGCCGACACCAGCACCAGTTGCGCGGGTGTCGGGGTCACTCCGAAGAGCGCGAAGAACCAGGGCGAGGCGAGGTAGGCGACGGTGGTGTTGGCGAACATCACCGCGAACTGCCACATCCAGCCGGTCAGCCAGGCGAAGGTCGGCCCGGTGAGGCGCCGGCTCCACTGGTAGGCACCGCCGGCCAGCGGCCACTGCGAGGCGAGTTCGGAGTAGACCGCCACCACCAGCATCTGGCCGAGCAGGCAGACCGGCAGCGCCCAGACCCAGGCGCCGCCGGCCACCCCGAGGCCGACCTGGCCGACGGCGTAGAGGCCGACCACCGGGGAGACGACGGCGAAGCCCATCGAGATGTTGCCGAGCACGCCGAGGCTGCGGCGCAGCTCCTGGCGGTAGCCGAGGGCGGCGAGCCGCTCGGCGTCGGACCGGGCCGCACCGCTGTCGCCGGTCGGGCCGCCGCCGGAGGGGGCGCTGCCCGGGCCGCCGGGCGTCACGCCGCCGCGGGCTCTCGGGAGGTTGTCGGTCATGGGGCGTCCACCTTGCCGTCACCCGTGGTGAGCCCCTCGGACGGGCCCACCACAGAAAACTAACTTTGTTAGTCAGGGACGGTAACCCCCTCACCCGGGGCAAGGGAAGAGTCGAGACCGGGCTGTAATACCGTGGGGCCGACGCAGCCGGCAGGGAGGGACGACGAGCGTGGGACGACCGACCAGGGCGTTGCTGAGCAGGGAGATCATCGCCAGGGCCGCCCTCGCCGTGGTCGACGAGCAGGGCTCCGACGGCCTCACCATGCGCGCGGTGGCCGACCGGCTGGGCGTGAAGGCGGCCTCGCTCTACAACCACGTGAGCGGCAAGGACGACCTGATCGACGGGGTCGCCGAGCTCGTCAACGCCGAGATCGACCTGGGGCCGCTCGACGGCACCGATCACCGGGAGTGGCGGACCGGCCTCACCGCCTACGTCCGCGGGTACCGCGCCGCCTTCCTGCGCCACCCCCACACCATCGCGCTGCTGGCCCGCCGCCGGGTCGGGGCCGACCTCCAACTGCTCGGCTACGAAGCCCTGCTCGGGGCGCTCGGCCGGGCCGGGCTGGCGCCCGCCGACGCCGCCGAGGTCGCCGCCGCGGTCGACTACCTGGTGCTCGGGTCCGCGCTGGAGACCTTCACCGCGGGCTTCACCCGCCCGCCGGCCGAGTACCGGCCCCGCTACCCGGCCCTCGCCGGTGCGCTGGAGGCCGCCGCCGAACGCGGCGGCGGACCCGGCTCCGGGGCACCCGGGCTGGACGAGCGCGGCTTCGAACTCGCGCTGCGCCTGTTCCTGGACGGCCTCGCGGCCCGGCTGCCCACGCCCTGACCGGGGCGCCCCGGCGGACCGGGTGACGACGGCCCGCAACGGCGACGGGCCCGGGGGCACTCGCCACCCGGGCCTACCGTCGCGGAGTCACCCGCGCCGCCGTACGACCGGCCCCGGGCGGCTCCGCCCGCCCGACCGGCCGCCCCGACGGCCGCGCTCAGGCCTCCGGGCCGCCGTTCTGCTCCGCCGCGACCTTGCGCTTCACCTCGGCCATGTCCAGCTTGCGGGCCTGACCGATCAGATCCTCGAACACGGCCTCCGGCAGCGCGCCCGCCTGCGAGAACACCAGCACGCCCTCGCGGATGATCGCCAGCGTCGGGATCGACTGGATGCCGAACGCGGCGGCCAGCTCCTGCTGCGCCTCGGTGTCGACCTTCGCGAAGACCAGGTCCGAGTGGCGCTCGGCCGCCTTCTCGTAGACCGGGGCGAACTGGCGGCACGGGCCGCACCAGGCCGCCCAGAAGTCGATGAAGACGAAGTCCTTACCGTCCTGGCCAGGGACGATGTCGTCGAAGTTCTCCTTGGTCAGCTCGACCGTGTTGCTCATCTCGCGGTTCCTGCCCTTCCGGGGGTGGCGGTTCAGGCCATCTGCCCGGCACAACCGCGACCGTCCGCGCACTATTCCGGAGCCCCCTCCCGCGGATTTCCCGGTCGGGCGTTGAGTGCTCCGCCGTCGGCGCCCGTACTGGTGGGTGTCCGCGTCAGCGCGGTACGAACAGCGCGGCCCGTGTCCGAGCGGCCGTGCGCGTCCAGCCGGGGGAGAAGCACCCATGCGCAGCACCAGTCGCACCACCCGCACCAGTCGGATCGCCGTGCTCGCCGCGTCCGGGATCGCCGTGGGCGCCCTGGTAGCCGGGTGCGGGTCGTCCGGCTCCGGCAGCGGCGGGTCCGCCACGCCCGCCGGCTCCGGCGCCGCCCCGACCGCGCCCGCGACGCCGAGCAGCCCCGCCGCCCCCGCCGACGCCACCCTGAAGACGGCCACCGACCCCAAGCTCGGCACCATCGTGACCGACAGCGCCGGCTTCACCCTCTACCGCTTCGACCAGGACACCGCGCAGCCCCCGATGTCCCACTGCAACGGCAACTGCGCCTCGATCTGGCCACCCGCGCCGGCCGACGGCTCGGTCACCGTCAAGGGCATCGACAGCAAGCTGGTCGGCACCGTCACCCGGGCCGACGGCAGCAAGCAGATCACCCTGAACGGCTGGCCGGCCTACCGCTACGCGCCCGACAAGCAGCCCGGTGACACCAAGGGCCAGGGCGTCGGCGGCACCTGGTGGGCGCTGACCCCGGCGGGTGGCAAGGCGGGCGCCGCGAGTTCCGCCCCGAGCACGCCGGCCGCCCCCGGCGGTGGCTACTGACCCGCCCCGACGACGGTCCGGACCGGACGTGGAACCCTCGACCCGGAGGTACGGGTGCGCGAAAATGGCGTCGTGACCGACGAGCACCGCGGTGGCGGTGCGCCCGCACGCGGCGCCGCCGCCCCGGACGAAGAACTGATGCGAGCCCTGTACCACGAGCACGCGGGGCCGCTCTTCGGCTTCGTCCTCCACCTGGTCGCGGGGGACCGCCAGCGGGCCGAGGACGTGGTGCAGGAGACGCTGGTCCGGGCCTGGCGCAACATCGACCGGCTCGACCCGGGCGGCGGCTCGCTGCGGCCCTGGCTGGTCACGGTCGCCCGGCGGATCGTCATCGACGGCCACCGCAGCAGCCTGGCCCGCCCGCGCGAGGTCGACCCGGCACCGCTGGAGCTGCTGCCCGCGGAGGACGAACTGGACCGCGCACTGCGGCTGATGACCATCTCGGAGGCGCTCGGGGACCTCTCGGAGGCGCACCGGCAGGTCGTCGTCGAGACCTACTTCAAGGGCCGCTCGGTGAACGAGGCGGCCGCCGAACTCGGCATCCCGGCCGGTACCGTACGGTCGCGGGTGTTCTACGCACTGCGCTCGCTGAAGCTCGCGCTGGAGGAACGGGGAGTGACATCGTGACATCGTCCGAGCCCGGACCGACCGGCTCCGAGCAGGGCCACGCCGCCGGGGGCGAGCACCTGGACGTCGGCGGCTACCTCCTCGGCCTGCTCGAACCGGCCGAGCGCGACGCGTTCGCGGCGCACCTGGCCGGCTGCCCGCAGTGCACCCGGGAGGTGGCCGAACTCGGCTTCGTGGAGCCGCTGCTGGCCGAGTACGCGGCCTCCGCCGAGGCCGCCGGGATCGATCCGGCAGGGCCGGCGCCCCGGCCGGACGGGCGACTGCTGGACCGGCTGGTCGCCGAGGTCTCGGCAGGCCGACGCCGGGGGAGGGTGCGGCGGCTGGTCCTGGTCGCCGCGGCCGCGGTCCTGGTGGTCGCCGGTCCGGCCGTCACCGCCGTCGTGGTCACCGCGGACTCCACGCCCGGCGTGGTCGCCGTCGCGGCCCAGCAGTTCACCGCCACCGACCCGACCACCGGCGCGCACGCCGTCGTCGGCGTCGACGGCAAGGGGTGGGGCAGCCAGGTGAGCCTCGAACTCTCCAACGTCCAGGGCCCGTTGAGCTGCGATCTGGTCGCCGTCTCGCACACCGGGGAGCGCTGGACGGTGACCAGCTGGAGCGTCCCCGCGGCCGGCTACGGCACCACCGGCGCGGCCCCGGCCGCCCTGCGGACCACCGGCGGCACGGGCCTCCAGCCCACCGACATCGACCACTTCGAGGTCCGCACCCTGGACGGCGCCACCGTCCTGGTCACCGTCCCGGTCCACCCGGCCTGACCCCGGCGCGGCCTCCCCGGTGTCCGCGCCCAGGCCCACCGCGCGGGCGAGGGCGGCCGCCGTCTGCCGTACGGACCGCGTCGGTCCGCCCGGCGGTCGGGCGGGCGGCGGGTCGGGGGGCCGGTGCTACGCCTCCCCGGTGTCCGCGCCCAGGCCCACCGCGCGGGCGAGGGCGGCCGCCAGCGGCGCACGGCGGTCGGGACAGTGCTCCGCGGCCCAGGCGTCGGCCAGCCGCAGGAAGGCGGCGAGCTGCTACCGCCCCGCCGACGCCCGCTGTTCCGCCACTGCGGCGATCCGGGTCAGGGCGCGGGCGCAGCGGCGGGCGAAGAGCCGCTGGCCCAGCGGGAGCAGCGGGCCGGCGAGGTGGGCGAACCAGCGGTCGGGGCGGCTGAAGGCGTTCACGGTGAACCAGACGGCCTTGTCGGGGCCCATCTCGACCAGGAAGGTCTCCTCGCCGACCGCGAGGTGCCCGCGCCGGGTGCCGTACGCGAAGCCGAAGCGGTCGGGGCCGCCCGCGCTCCAGATCACCCGGCAGGGGGCGGCGGCGCGCACCGGTCCGAGGCCGATCGCACAGGTGACGGCGGTGCCGGGGGTGGCCCGGGTGGCTTCGGCGGCGATGCGGACGCCGGCGGCGCGGTGCATCCGCCAGTCGAGCACGGCGGCTCCGGCGGCGTCCAGGGCGGCGCGGCCGTGGCCGATCAGGGCGCGGTGGCGGAGGTGGTGGTAGCCGCCGGGCAGCGGGCGGTCGGGGGAGGTACTGGCGCCGGTCTCGGGGTAGTTGAGGTCGGTGGCCCGGGGGCGGTTCATCGCAGGGCTTCCTTCGGGTGGGGGAGGCGCGCGGTCGGCGCCTGGGGTCGGGCGAGGCGGCGCCAGGCGAGCAGCGAGCAGAGCGCGAAGCCGAGGGCGTTGCCGACGCCGTGGGTGGCGGCCATCCAGGTGAGGGTGGGGTGCGGGATACCGGAGGCCTCGCCCAGCGCCCACCAGAGCGCGAGCAGCATGGTCGCGGCGAGGACGGCGGAGGCGGTCCCGAGCAGGACGGCGGCGGGCCGGTCGGCGGTGCGGGTGCGCAGGTCCCGCCAGGTGAGCAGGCCGACCAGCCACATCCCGGTGGTGAGCACGACGGCTCCGGCGAGTTCGGCCCAGTCGTCGACGAAGTAGCCGGCCAGGACGAGCAGGGTGCCGAGCGGCACGCTGAGCGCGGCCCAGCGGGCGGCGGCGCTCTCCGGCGCGGCCCGGCAGACCAGCCCGGCGACCAGGGCGGCGGTGAACCCGGCGTAGTGGAAGTGCGGCACGGTCAGCGCCAGGATGTCGAGGTCGAAGCCGAGGAGTTCGTGGCCCGAGCGCTCGGCGACCAGCGCGAGCCCGGCCACCGAGGGGGTGGCGAGGGCGGTGAGCACGGCGATCTCGCGCGGCGCGAGCGAGCGGGTGCGGGCGAGCCGGACCGGGGCGTGGGCGGCCAGGGCGAGGGTGCCGAGCGCGTAGAGTGCGGCGCAGCCGGTGGCGAGGCCGCCGCGCGGCAGCCAGAGCGACAGTGCGCCGGGGACGGCGGCCAGGGGCCAGAGCCGGCGGACGCGGGCCAGCCCGGGCTCGTCGATCAGGGTCAGGCCGAGCGGGATCACGGCGCCCATGCCGAGCAGCACCAGCAGGTCGACCAGCTCCGCGGTGCCGCTGCCCATGATGGCCGCACCCCTTCCTTGAACACGTTCAAAGCCTTGCGCCAGTGACTGTACGCGGGACACTTGAACGTGTTCAAGTCGAGCTGTATCCGCCTCCCCTGGTGCTCGCGCCGCAGGCGGCGCACTCTGGAGAAGGAATCTCTGGAGGTGATCCGCCATGCAGACACTCGTTGGTTGGCACATCGAGATGGAGTTCCGTGAGGAGGGCGCGCGGACGGCCGCCGCCGCCCTGCTGAGACTCGGTGACGGAACCGAAATCCGCGCCCACGGCTACACCAGCCGCCACCCGTCGGACCCGGAGCAGCTGCGGGTCGGCGAGGAGGTCGCCGCCGCCCGGGCGCTCAACGATCTCGCCTCGCAGCTTCTCACCAAGGCCCACGGCGAGATCCAGGACGCCAGTCCCGTCCCGTCCCACCCGCTGTCGTGACGGCGCCGCAGGTCGGTGCCGGGTCCGGGGCCGAGGAGCCCAGGAGGGCCCGCATCCCGCTGATCTGTCCGCGCTGCGGGCGGGAGCAGCGGGTCGTCCCCGGCGGTCCCGACCGGGCCGTGCGGGTCGTGCACGCCGGGACCGGCCGGGAGGCCTGCGAGCCGGGCGACCTCGCCACGGCTCCGGACGACGTGGGCTGAGCCGGGCCCGTCCGGCCCGAGGACGAAGGCGACCCGACAGGCGTAGGCGACCCGACAGGCGTAGGCGACCCGACAGGCGCAGGCGAACCCACGGACGACGGCGGTGCCGGGACCGGTCCTGTGACCGGTCCCGGCACCGCCGCGCCCGCCTCGCGGGCCCTCAGTTCGGGCAGTACGACGTCGGCAGCTGCCACTCCGGCCCGACCAGCCGCTGCTCCACCCGGCTGAGCGTGATCCGGATGCCGACCGTCCCGGACAGGCCGAGCCGGAACCGGCTGCGGGCCAGCGCGATCAGGGCGGTCATGCCGTACTTGTTGATCAGCGAGGTGCGGTAGCGCGCGGTGTCGTCCGGGTCGCAGACCGTCGCCCGCGCGGGCAGCTGGCGCCCGGTCGGGCGCCCGTGGGCGTCGCAGGGGCCGACCAGCACCCGGGGGTGGCGGCGGATCCGCTCGGCCTCGCCGGAGTGGACGGGGGTCCAGATGCCGAGCGCCGTGCCGTCCGCCACCACCCAGATCGCCGAGCGCAGCCGGCTGCCGTCCTCGTCGAAGGTGGTGAGCAGGAGGTATCTGGTGTCGGCCAGCCGGTCGGTACGGTCGTGCACGATGTCCTCCCTGTCCAGGGGCCGGGCGCGGTCCGTTGCCGCGGTCGCGGGCCGGTGCCGCGGCGCCGGAGCGGGCGGCTCAGTGACCGTGGCCGCCGGTGATCTCGTGGTACTCCTCGGCGGTCGGCCGGGGGATCCTGGCGCCCTCGCCGTGCAGTCCGCGGGAGAGCCTCGCGCGGACGCGGGTGAGCGCGCCGACCGGGTGGGCCACCCCATTCTCGTCCACCGGGGCCGGTAGTTCGAGGGGGCGGGGCTGCTCGTGGGCGGTCAGCCGGTGCAGTTCGGCCGGCGCGAGCGGGGCGTGCGCCTCGGTGAACTCGCCGTGCGGCAGCCGCCTGATGAGGCCGGTCTCCCGGCCGTGCAGCACCTTGTCCCGGTCGCGCCGCTGGAGGCCCAGGCACCACCGCTTGGTGATCACGAAGACCACCACCGGCACCACGAAGAACCCCACCCGGACGGCGTAGGTGATCGAGTTCAGCGACAGGTGCAGACGGGTGGCGACCAGGTCGTTGCCGCCGCCGACCAGCATCACCAGGTAGAGCGCGATCCAGGCCGCGCCGAGCGCGGTGCGCACGGGGGCGTTGCGCGGGCGGTCCAGGAGGTGGTGCTCGCGCGCGTCCTCGGTCAGCCAGGACTCGACGAAGGGGTAGACCGCGATCGCGCCGAGGATCACCGGGAAGAGCGTGAACGGGATCAGCACGCCCAGGTTGAGGGTGTGCCCCCACAGGCCGACCTCCCAGCCGGGCATCACCCGGATCAGCCCCTCGGCGAAGCCCATGTACCAGTCCGGCTGCGCGTCGGTGGACACCTGGTCGGGGCGGTACGGGCCGTAGGCCCAGATCGGGTTGATCGAGGCGACGGCCGCCATCAGCGCGATGATCCCGAAGACCAGGAAGAAGAACCCGCCGGCCTTGGCCAGGTAGACCGGCATCAGCGGCATGCCGACGACGTTCTGCTCGGTCCGGCCGGGGCCCGCCCACTGGGTGTGCTTGTGGAAGAAGACCAGGATCAGGTGCGCGACCAGCAGGCCGAGCATGATGCCGGGGATCAGCAGCACGTGGACGGTGAAGAACCGCGGCACGATGTCGTGGCCGGGGAACTCGCCGCCGAACAGGAACATCTGGACGTAGCTGCCCACCAGCGGGAGGGCCAGGACCACGCCCTCGACGAAGCGGATGCCGGTGCCCGAGAGCAGGTCGTCGGGCAGCGAGTAGCCGAAGAAGCCGTCCAGCAGGCCGAGGAAGAGCAGCAGGAAGCCGAACAGCCAGTTGATCTCGCGCGGCTTGCGGAACGCCCCGGTGAAGAACACCCGCATCATGTGCACGAACATCGCCGCGACGAACACCACGGCCGCCCAGTGGTGGATCTGCCGGATCAGCAGCCCGCCGCGGACCTCGAAGCTGATGTCCATCGTCGAGGCGTAGGCCTCCGACATCGGCACGCCCTTGAGCGGGACGTACGAGCCGTCGTAGGTCACCTCGCCCATGCCGGGCTTGAAGAACAGCGTGAGCCAGACGCCGGTCAGGATGATGATGACGAAGGTGTAGAGGCAGATCTCGCCCAGCATGAAGGACCAGTGGTCCGGGAAGATCTTGCGCACGTTCGCCCTGGCCAGGGTGTAGACCCCCAGCCGGCCGTCCGCCCAGTCGGCGGCCCGCCGGCCGCGTCCGGGGTTCTGATTCCGGGTCATTTCCACGCACCTCGGTCCATGAAGCGGGGATCGTTCCCCGCTTCGAGCTGGGACCAGAGTAAACGGGGCCTGCTCCCCGTTTCTACCCGGGGTGCCGCTGCCGTCTCCACGGCGCCCCGGAAACGGCGAGCGCGCCGGAAATGCCGAGCGCCCCGGAAACGGCGAGCGGCCCGCCCGGTGTCGAAACACCGGACGGGCCGCTACGCACCCTTTGTGTGTACCCCGCGGGGGTCAGTGCACCAGCACCGGCACCTCGTTGCTCTCCACCGCACCCGAACCCGTCGCCGCCTGGTCGGGGCGACCGGCGTTGATCAGGGTGAAGGCGATCGCCGCGGCGGCGACCAGGATGCCGAAGGACCACCAGATCGCGGTCGAGAAGCCGTGCACCATGCCCTGGAACTGCGCCGCCTGGGCCGCGGCCGGGCTGGTCACGGCGGTGGCGTGGGAGGCCAGCCAGGTCGCCGTGGCGCTGGCCGCGATGGTGTTCAGCAGCGCGGTGCCGATGGCGCCGCCGACCTGCTGCGAGGTGTTGACCATGGCGGAGGCGACACCCGCGTCGCGGGGCTCGACACCGTGCGTGGCCAGGCTCATCGCGGGCATGAACGCGGTGCCCATGCCGAGGCCCATCAGGATCAGACCGGGCAGGATCAGCGCCGGGTAGGAGGTGTCCAGGCCGATCTGGGTCAGGATCAGCATGCCGACCGAGGCGACCAGGAAGCCGGGCGCCATCAGGTAGCGGGCCGGCACGCGGGTCATCAGCCGGGCGCCGATCTGGGTCGAGCCGGTGATCATGCCCGCCACCATCGGCAGGAAGGCGACGCCGGTGAGCACCGGGCTGTAGCCGAGCACGATCTGCAGGTAGTAGGTCAGGAAGAGGAAGAGGCCGAACATGCCGATCACGGCCAGGCCGAGCGACAGGTAGACCCCGCCGCGGTTGCGGTCCAGGACGACCCGCAGCGGCAGCAGCGGCGCCTTGACCTTCATCTCGACCACGGCGAACGCGGCCAGCAGCACGGCGGCGGCGGCGAACAGCCCCAGCGTGATGCCGGAGCTCCAGCCGTCCGACTCGGCGCGGGTGAAGGCGTAGACCAGGGAGACCAGGCCGGTGGTGACCAGCAGCACGCCAGGGATGTCCAGGCGGTTGCGGTTGCGGCCCTGGGCGGGCTCGCGGATCACCATGACGGCGCCGACGGCGGCGACCACGGCGAACGGGATGTTGACGAAGAAGGTCCAGCGCCAGTTCATGTACTCGGTCAGCAGGCCGCCGAGGATCAGGCCGATCGCGCCGCCACCGCCGGCGATGGCGCCGTAGATGCCGAACGCCTTGGCGCGCTCCTTGGCCTCGGTGAACATCACGGCCAGCAGCGAGAGCGCGGCCGGCGCGAGCAGGGCCCCGAACACGCCCTGCAGGGCGCGGGCGCCGAGCAGCATGGCGGTGTTGGCGGCGGCGCCGCCCAGCGCGGAGGCGAGGGCGAAGCCGGTCAGGCCGACCACGAAGGTCCGCTTGCGGCCCCACAGGTCGGCGATCCGGCCGCCGAACAGCAGCAGGCCGCCGAAGGCCAGCGCGTAGGCGGTGATCACCCACTGGCGGTTGCCGTCGGTGATGCCGAGGTCCTTCTGGGCCGACGGCAGGGCGATGTTCACGATGGTGGCGTCGAGGACGACCATCAGCTGGGCGAGGCCGATGAATATCAGGGCCTTCCAGCGCCGCGGATCGGGCTGGGTGGCCGGCAGGGCGTCGGTTTTTGGCATGGGAGTACTCACTTCGGGGTGCGGTGCGTACGGATCAGGGGAAAGTCGGGGGTGCGGGCGGGCACGGTCGGCCCCGGCCGCCGGTGCGGCAGTGGACCGGCGGGCCGTCGGTCAGCGCTCGGCGCTGCGGGTCAGTGCTCGGGGTGGAAGTCCTCGAAGGTCGCGGCCCGGCCGGGCAGGGTCGAGCGGGCGGGCGCCCGCAGGCCGTCCAGGAACAGCTGCAGGTGCCGGTGGACGAAGCCGTCCAGGAACTGGCAGGAGGTGCCCGGCAGGGGGCGGGTGAGCTGGCTCATCGCGATGAACAGGTCACCGGGGTCGACGTCCGGCCGCAGTTCGCCGGCCTCCTTGGCGCGTGCCATGAGGTCGCCGACGGCGGTCACCAGTCGCTCGCGCGCGTCCACCAGGTCCGGATCGAAGGGGTCGACCCGGTTGGTGAGGATCGGGCACAGGGCGCCCATCTTCTCCTCGACCGTGGCGTGCGCGAACCGCTGGAGGGCGTCGAACGGGCCGGAAGCCTCCGCCGTCGCCGATTCGGCGATGGCCAGGATACGGCCCTTGATGAGCAGCGCCACCTCGCGGATCAGCGCCGAGCGGTCCGGAAAGTTCCGGTACAGCGTGGCGTTGCCCACGCCGGCCCGCTTGGCGATCTCGTCCAGCGGCGCGTCCGCGCCGTGCTCGACGAGGGCGTCCCGCGCCGCCAGCAGGATCCGCTCACGGTTGCGAGTCGCGTCCGCGCGCAGCTTCGGCGTGCGGACGGGCTCCGTGGTGCGGGTCGCCGCGGCGACGGTGCTGCTCACTTTCTCGCTCCTCCCAGCATAGCGGGGAAACTTTCCCCGTTTAGGCCTACGAAGGAGCAAACGGGGATTCGGTCCCCGGAAATTCCCCACTGGATGTGACCTGCATCACATCCACCCGCAGGGTGGAAGCGCGGCGTCAGACCCGCGCCGGCCGGCGCAGCGGGATCTCGAAGTGGACGGTGGCCACCCCGGGGCCGTGCTCGCCGCTCGGGCGGGCGTCGTGGACCTCTTCGGCGAGGCTGCGCCAGAACGCCTCGGCGCCCGGGACGGCGGCGTTGGTGTGCAGGTAGAGGTGCCGGTAGCCGCCCTCGTCCACGGCGAACTCGCATGCCCGGCGCACCAGTTCCCGGGCCAGTCCGTGCCGGCGGTGCTCGGTCCGGACGTAGACCCGGACCAGCTGGGCGGTGCTGCCGTCGGGGTAGCGCTCGGCCAGCTCGCGCGGGTGCGGCGGGTGGACGGGCCCGCGGGAGTGCAGGGCGGTGGTGGCGACCACCTCGCCGTCCCGGGTGGCGACCAGCAGGGCGTGCCGGGGGTGGTCGAGGTAGTGCGCCTGGAGGTCGACCACGTCGGCGTGCCAGTCGGGGACGTAGCCGTAGCCGAACTCGCGGTAGAAGGTGTCCAGGATCAGCCGGCGGGCGCCGGGCACGTCCTCGGGTAGGGCGTGCCTGATCACATAGGCATCCGGACGGTCCATCGGAGGGCTCCACGGGTCGGGTCGGGGCTGGGTCCCCGTCACCGTACCTGAAAACGAATGTCATCTGACGCCCAGTCGGAAGAGCCGTGCGAGCGTGTTGAAAATGAAAACGAATGCCGTTACGGTCGCCTTCGGCACGTCGGACCGGCTTGCCGCGCGCGTCGTCGAGAGGGAGATCCGTGGCGCATCTGCTGGTGATCGAAAGCTGGGTCGGCTCCATGAGCAGACTGCTGCCCAGGGCCCTGGGGGAGAGCGGCCACCGCTTCACCTTCCTCACCCGCGACCTGCACCACTACCTGCGGGCGGCGCCCACCGACGGCCCGCACCCGCTGCTCGCCGCGGAGAACGTGCTCACCGCCGACACCAACGATCCCGCCGTCCTGCTCCCGTACGTCGAGCGGCTGCACGGGGTGCTCGGCTTCGACGGGGTGATCTCCTCCTGCGACTACTACCTGCCGCTGGTCGCCCGGGTCGCCCGCCGGCTCGGGCTGCCCGGGCCGGCGCCCGAGGCCGTCGCCGCGGCTTGCCGCAAGGACCTCACCCGCCGCGCGCTCGCCGCGGCCGGCGTCCCCGGGCCCGCGTACGCGCTCTGCGCCGACCGGGAGCAGGCCCTGGCCGCCGCCCGGGAGCTCGGCTTCCCGCTGGTGGTCAAGCCGGTGGACCTCTGCGCCGGGATGCTCGTCCGCGCGGTCGCGGACGAACGCGAACTGGCCTCCGCGCTCCGGGCCCTGGAGGCCTTCCCGGTCAACGCCCGCGGCCAGCGCCGGGCCCCCGTCGTCCTGCTGGAGGAGCTGCTGACCGGCCCGGAGGTCAGTGTCGAGACCGTCTGCGCCGACGGCGACACGGTGGTGGTCGGAGTCACCGACAAGAGCGTCGGCGGCGCGCCCGCCTTCGTCGAGACCGGCCACATGTTCCCCGCCGTGCTGAGCGCCGAAGACACGGCCGCCGCGGCCGGGACGGCCATCGCCGCGCTGGCCGCCCTCGGCCTAGACCGGGTCGTCGCGCACACCGAGATCAAACTGACCCCGACCGGGCCCCGGGTGGTGGAGGTCAACCCCCGCCCGGCCGGCAACCGGATCACCGAGCTGGTCCGCCGGGTCACCGGCGTCGACCTCGCCGCCGCCTGCGTGGACCTCGCGCTCGGCCGCCGTCCCGACCTGACCGTCCACCGCACCGGGGTCAGCAGCGCCGCGATCGCCTTCCTCGTCCCGGGGGAGGGGCAGGCCGGCCTGCTGGAGGGCTTCGAGGGCGAACCGGCCGTCCGGCGTGACGGCGCCGTGGTCGAGCTGGCCCTCGCCGCCCCCGGGCGCGACGTCCGGCCCGCCACCAGCAACAACGAGTACCTCGGCCATGTGATGACCACCGACACCGCCGGCGCCGGCGCCCGCCGGGAGGCCGAGCGGCTGGTCGCCGGGCTGACCCCCCGCTACACCGCCGACGGCCCGGACGCGGGGCCCGCCGGGTCGAAGGGCCCGCCCGCACCCCTCCGGTCCGACCGCGCCGCCGGGGCGGCGGTGTCCGGATGACCACCACCCTCCCCGGTACGGCCCTGGACCGGATCGCCGGGCGGGCCCGCGCCGGAGCGTACGGGCCCGACCCGGCCGGGCAGCGGATCGCCCTCGCCTTCACCACCACGCAGGCCGTGCGGCACGCCGGACGCGCCCGCGGCTACCGCAACGAGGTGCTCAGCCTGCGCCTCGGCGCGGCCGTCGGCTCCTGCGCGGTCGAACCCGGCGAGCTGCCCGCCGAGGCGCTCACCGACTGCGTCGGCGCGTCCGTCGCCGAACTGCTCGACCACCCGCTCGTACCGGTCCGGGTCGCCGCGCTCGACGCCTACCTGATGCGTTGCCGCCCGCACGGCCCGGCCCACGGCGCCCGGCCGGTGACCGTCCCGGCCGGTGACTCGCTGGCGAAGTCCCGGGCCCGGGCGCACGCCGTCGTCGGCCTGCTCCCGGCCGCGACGACCGGCCGAGTGCTGGTCGTCGGCGTGGTCAACTCCCTGCTGGAGCAGCTTCGTTCGCGCGGCCTCGGGTACCTGGCCTGCGACCTCGTCGGCGGCACCACCGAGTGGGGCGAGACCGTCCACCCCGACGCGTCCGCCCGGCTGGACGAGTGCGACGCGATCCTCGCCTCCGGCATGACCCTCGGCAACGGCACGCTCGACCCGCTGCTCGCGCACGCCCGCGCCACCGGCAAGCCGCTGGTGCTCTTCGCCCAGACCGGCAGCGCCGTGCTGCCCCGGCTGCTCGGCGACGGCGTGAGCGCCGTCAGCGCCGAGCCCTACCCCTTCTTCTGGCTCGACGGCGGCCCCAGCCCGCTCCACCTGTACGGCGGGCACCCGCCGGCCGGCCGGGCGGACGGCGGTGGCCGGTGACCACGCTGCTCGCCCCCGCGGCCCTCGGCAACCCCGACCTGCTGCCGCTGCTCGGCCGCACCCCGCTCGCCCGGATCGGCACCCCGCTGCCGCACCCGCACCCCGGCTTCTGGGCCAAGCTGGAGGGCCTCGGCGCCGGCGGGATGAAGGCCCGGTCCGCCGTCGCCATACTCCGCGGCGCCCACGAACGCGGTGAACTCCGGCCCGGCGCCACGGTGGTGGAGTCCACCTCGGGCACCCTCGGCATCGGCCTCGCCTTCGCCGGCCAGGCCCTCGGCCACCCCGTCGTCCTGGTCGGCGACGCCGAACTCGAACCGTCCATGCGCCAGTTGCTCCACTCCTACGGCGCCCGGCTGGAGCTCGTCGACCGGCCGGCCCGGCACGGCGGCTGGCAGGCCGCCCGGCTGGCCCGGGTGCGCACCCTGCTCGACCAACTCCCCGGCGCCTACTGGCCCGACCAGTACAACAACCCCGACAACGCGGCCGGCTACCGGGCGATGGCCCGGGAGATCACCGCCGAACTCGACCACCTGGACGTGCTGGTGTGCAGCGTCGGCACCGGCGGCCACAGCGCCGGGCTGGCCGAACCGCTCCGCCGCCGCTGGCCGGCCCTGCGGATCATCGGCGTCGACTCGGTCGGCTCGACCATCTTCGGCCAGCCCGCCCGGCCCCGGCTGATGCGCGGACTCGGCAGCTCGATCCACCCGCGCAACGTCGCCCACCAGGCCTTCGACGAGATCCACTGGGTCGGCCCGGCCGAGGCCGTGGACGCCTGCCGCCGGCTGGCCCGCGGGGCCTTCGTCAGCGGCGGCTGGAGCACCGGCGCCGTCGCCCTGGTCGCCGCCTGGGCCGCCCGGGTGCAGCCGGGCGCCGCCGTCGCCACCGTCTTCCCCGACGGTCCGCACCGCTACCTGGGCACCGTCTACGACGACGCGTTCTGCCGGCGGCACGGGCTGGAGGCGGAGCACGCCGCGCCGCGCCCGATCGAGATCCCGCACCCCGCCGCCGTCGAGGTCACCGGCTGGGCGCGCTGGCGCACCGGGTACGGCGGCCCGGCCGGCCCGGCTGTCCGGAGCGACCCCGGGGACCGCCCCGACCCCGCGGACCGCCCCGTGGAGGGCCGATGAGGCTCGACGTACGCACCGTACGGCTCCGGCTCGCCGAACCGCTGCGGATCTCCCGCTCGGTGACCGCCGAGCGCGACGCCGTCCTGGTCGCCCTGCGGCACGACGGCCTCACGGGCCGCGGCGAGGCCGTCGCCAGCGGCTACCTGCGCCAGCCCACCGAGCTCATCCGGCGTGAACTCGTCGAGCTGCGCCCGGCGTTGGAGCGGCTGCCGGACCCGGACCAGGCGCTCGCCGAACTCCGCCGCGGCGCCGCCCCGTTCAAGGAGCTGTCGGCCGGGGTGCTGGCCGCCGTCGACGCCGCCCTGCTCGACCTGGCCGGCCGGCGGGCCGGTGAGCCCGTCCACCGGCTGCTCGGCCGGCCGGAGCCGGTGGCCGTCGCCACCGCCCGCACCATCGGCATCGAGCCGCCCGACCGGGCCGCGGACCGGGCCGCCCGGCTGGCCGCCGCCGGGTTCACCGTGCTCAAGGTCAAGGCCGGCTCCGCCGACCCCGCGGACGACCTCGCCCGGGTCCGCGCCGTCCGCGAGGCCGCCCCCGGGGCCGGGCTGCTGCTCGACCCCAACGGCGCCTGGACGGAGGAACAGGCCCACCGGCTCCTGCCGGCCTTCGCCGCCGCCGGCGTCGAGGCCGTCGAGCAGCCGATCGCCCCCGGCCGTCCGGACGCGCTGGCCGCCGTCGCCGAACGCTCACCGGTCCCGGTGATCGCCGACGAGGACGCCGTCGGCTACGAGGACGCCTGCCGGCTCGCGGGGCGCGTCCACGGGGTCAACCTCAAGCTCGCCAAATGCGGCGGCGTGCACCAGGTGCTGCGCATCCGGGCGGCCCTGCGGGGCAGCGGCACCGAGCTGATGCTCGGCTGCCTCGTCGCCAGCTCGCTCGGCATCGCCCCGGCCGTCCACCTCGCCGACCGGGCCCGCTGGATCGACCTGGACGGGCACCTGCTGCTCGCCCACGACCCCTGGCAGGGCATCGGCGGCAGCGACGGCATCGTCCGCACCCCGGCCCGGGCCGGACTCGGCGTCCGCCCGGCCCCGGCCGCCGGGCGATGACGCGCCACCGGCCGCCGCCCGCCCCCGCCCGCCCACTCCCCAGCGAGGCCCGATGACCGGCCACAACCTGCTCACCGACACCCCGGAGCTCTACGAACTCCGCTTCCCCGACCCGGGGTTCGTCGCCGCCCGGTGGGCCGAGTCGGTGCTCCGCGAGCACCGCGCCGGGCCCGAGGTGCTCGACCTCGGCTGCGGTACCGGCCGGGACGCCGGCTGGCTGCAGCGCGCCGCCGGGCGGACGGTGACCGGCGTCGACAGCTCGGAGGCGATGATCCGGCACGCCCGCACCCACCACCCCGGGCCCGCCTACCACGTCGGCGACATGCGGACCTTCCGCCTGCCCGGCCGCTTCGACGCCGTCCTCTGCCTGGACAGCGCCCTCCTCTACTGCCACACCAACGAGGACCTCGACGCGCTGTTCGGCCGGCTCCGCCGCCACCTGCGCCCGGGCGGCCTGCTGGTCGCCGAGCTGCGCAACGGCGCCTTCTTCCTCGGCCGCACCGACCTCCTCGACACCCCGCGCACCGACCGCGTCACGCACGACGGCGTCACCCGCACCTCGCACACCGTGCTCCGGATCGACCACGCCGCCCAGCTCCTGCGCCGCACCCGGACCT
The DNA here is from genome assembly GCF_042737525.1 of Kitasatospora sp. NPDC059973. Lineage (NCBI taxonomy): Bacteria > Bacillati > Actinomycetota > Actinomycetes > Kitasatosporales > Streptomycetaceae > Kitasatospora > Kitasatospora sp. NPDC059973. The sequence goes on from NZ_JBHWUI010000120.1 coordinate 22,325, forward strand.
GGACGAGCGACGACGGCGCCCCGGCCGTCGTGCAGCACTCGGCCTGGCGGCTGCTCTTCCCGCAGGAGCTGCGCGGTCTGCTCGCCGCCCACGGCTTCACCGTCCTCGACCTCTACGACCGGCCCGGTCCGCGCACCGAACCGCCCTGGACCGAGGGCGCCCGGCCCGCCGACACCGCGGCGGACGACCGCCTCCACCTGGTCGCCCGGCTCCAGGGCCCGGTCGGCGACCGGCGCGGGAGGCGGCGGTGACCGCACCCGCCCTCCGGCCGACCCGGCCCACAGGACCCGAGCGGCGCCGCTACGCCGGGTAGCCGCCCGCGCCCGGGCGGTAGCCGCACGCCCGGCGGGCGGCGCGAGCGCCGCCGCCCCTGCGCGCCGCGGCGTGCCCGGGTCGGCATGTCGGCCTAGGCTGAAGCCGCCCGGGCGGCCGGTAGGCCGTGGGAGTCGGGAGGGGCCCGGCGGCCGGGCGCCGAGGAGGTGCGCGATGGGCAGCGGTGAGACCGCCAAGGTGCGCTGCGTGGCGGCCGTTCCGTGCTGGGTGAGCCTGATGGCGCGTGATCTCGACGCGGCGAAGGCGTTCTACGGGCCGCTGCTGGGCTGGGAGTTCGAGCCCGGACCGGACCGCTTCGGCCCGTACGTGCACGCGGTGGCCGGCGGCGAGGCGGTGGCCGGTCTGGGGGTCGCCGGCGGTGCCTGGCAGATGCCCGTGGCGTGGACCAGCTACTTCGGGACGGAGAGCGCCGATGCCGCCGCCGACGCCGTCCGAGAGCGCGGCGCGACCCTGGCGGTGGGGCCGCTGGCCTTCGACGCCGGGCGGGTCGCGTTCGCCGCGGACCCGGCGGGCGCGGTGTTCGGGATCTGGGAGGGCCCGCTGGGCCGGGCCCGGCGCCTGGACCTGCCGGGCGCGCCGGTCTGGATCGAGCTGCGCACGCCGGACCCGTTCGCGGCCGCGCTCTTCTACGGCGAGGTGTTCCGCTGGGACGGCCGCGATCCGGAGCACTTCGAGGTGCGCTGGGAGCACGACCGGGTGGTGCTGCGGGCCGAGGGCCACAGCGTGGCGGCCCTCGCCAGGGAGCAGGCGGGCGGCCCGACCGGGCTGTCACCGCACTGGGAGGTGTCGTTCTCGGTGCCGGACACCGACGCGGCGCTCGCCCGGGCGGAGGAACTCGGCGGCTCGGCCCTCGGGGCGGCCTTCGACTCGCCGTACGGGCGGGTGGCCCGCCTCCAGGACCCGGAGGGCGGCCGCTTCGCGGTGATCAGTCCGAAGGCCTGAGGCCCGCGCCGCCGTAGGGCCGCCGGGCGCCCCCGCGCCCTCGTGGCCGGTCCCGCGCCGCCGTAGGGCCGCCGGGCGCCCTCGCGCCCGCAGCGAGCCCTGACCGGCCGGTGCCGCTACGGCCCCGGCTCGGCGGCCTCCCGCCGCCCGGCCCGCAGCCGCTCGCCGAGTTCGGCCCGGGCGGCGGCCGGCAGCGCCTTCCGGGCGAGCGGGAAGACCTGCTCCTCTTCCACCGCCAGATGCCGGCGGACGGCGTCGGCGAGGCCCTGGTACAGCGTGGCGAAGGCCGGCTCGCCCGGTCCGACCCCTTGCAGGTCGGAGAGGTACTGGCCGATCGCGAGGTGCTCGTGGATGCTCGTGAACACCACCGCCCCGCCGTCCGGCACATCGTGCTGGACGACCGGGAACAGGTACTCCTCCTCGGCGGCGCAGTGGGCGAACAGCAGGTCGGTCAGCTGCCCGACCAGCTCGCCGCGCTCGGGCGCGCCGTCCGGCGCGGCCTCGATCCGGGCGAGCAGCTCCGTCACCGCCCGGTGGTCGGCGGTGAACTCGCCGAGGATGTCAGGCCTGCGGCTCATGGCGCGCCCGCCTCTCGTCCGGTGATCCCCCCGAACACCTCCAGTATCCGGCGTCCGGCACCGGTCGGGCCGGTCGGACCACCCCGGGTGACCGGCCGGGCACGCCGGGTGTCACGGGTCAGGGCCGGTCGCGGCGGCCGGCGAGGGCGAGCAGCCGGGTCTGCGGGCTCGCGCCGTCCGGCACCGGCAGCGGCGGGTCGAACACTCCGCTGCCGGAGAGGTCCCCGTAGCCGGCCAGCTCGCCGAGCGCGAACTCCACCAGGCCGTCCGGCAGCCGGGTGCCGTGGCCGATCGCCTCGGCGAGGTCCCAGGTGTGGACGACGGTGTCGGCGGTGAGCTGGTCCAGGTAGTACTGGCCGGAGGCGTCGCCGAACGAGAGGTGGACGGTCAGCTCGGTGGCGCCGGGCACCTCGAACGCGGTGCGGGCGGCCTCGGCGGCGGCCGTCCAGGCGGCGGCCGGGTCGGCGCCGAGAACGTCGCCGTCGAACCGGCCGCCGACCTCGGAGACGGTCGAGCCCATCAGCAGCTCGGGCACCCAGAGCTGCTCGCCGGTGAGGTGGTTGACGAGGTCCCGCACCGACCAGTCGGTGCACGGAGTGGGCGCGTCCCACCGGTCGGGCCCGACCAGCCGGACGCGCTCGCCGAAGGCCGCCAGCGCCTCGGCGTACGGGGTGCCGGGCCGGGCCGGTCGCTGGAATTCCGTGTGAGCCATGCCTCCACCCTGCCCCGGTGCCCGGGCGGGCGCGACCGGTTGCCACGTACCGGTCGGCCGGTCCGCGTGCCCGTTCGCTCACTCCCCGCACTCGCGCCGGTTGTTCAAATTCGAACTCCCAGGTACGGTCGAACGGCGGCGGTTCGAATTTGAACGACCGGTTCGTCCGTAACCGTCCGTGACCCCCTTAGCTTCGACCGACCCCGATCGATGGAGACGCGCATGCCGAGCACCAGCCCGAGCACGACCGCCCCCACCACCGCCACCGTCCTCCCGGACCGGGCAGCCCCCGGGCCCGCGCTGACCTCGCCGCACGCCTATGACGCGGGCCTGCTCCTGCTGCGCCTCGCGCTCGGCCTGACCATGGCCGCGCACGGCAGTCAGAAGCTGTTCGGCTGGTTCGGCGGTGGCGGCCTCGACGGCACCGGTCAGTTCTTCACCATGAGCGGCTACCCGGCCGGCGACGCCATGGCCGTGGTCGCCGGTCTCACCGAGACCTTCGGCGGCCTCGCGCTCGCCGCCGGCCTGCTGACCCCGCTGGCCGCGGCCGCCATCCTGGGCACCATGGTCAACGCGCTCGCCGTCACCTGGGGCGGCGGCTTCTTCGCGCCCAAGGGCAGCGAGTACGAGCTGCTGCTCACCGCCGGCGCCGCCGCGCTCGCCCTGACCGGGCCCGGCCGGTACGCCGTGGACCGCTTCCTGCCCGTCCTGCGCGCGCACCGGCTCGCCTACGGCGCGGCCGCGGTGGTGGTCGGCCTGGTCACCGCCGGCGTCATCCTGCTGCTGCGCAAGTGATCCGCCCGGGTCCGGGGTCCGGGTGGCGATCCGCCCGATCCGCCCGACCTGCCTGACCTGCCTGACCTGCCCGGACCCGGGGGGCCGTCCGGCCCGCACGGTGACGTGCGCGGCTGCCGGCCGCTCAGCTCCCGGTAGGAGAACGGCCGTTGGGCCGAGGAAGTCGATTCC
>NZ_JBHWUI010000121.1:0-25843 GCF_042737525.1 Kitasatospora sp. NPDC059973
GCCGGCACCCCCCGGGGGCCCCCCCCCGCCGCACCGCTCCCGGCACCTCGCCGCGTCGGCGTGGCAAGGTGTGGCCCCGGGCGGGTGGCGGGACACTGGCCCGTGGAGGGGTGTCCGGTGGGGGCCGTTGCGCCGAACAGGTGGTGGCCGGTATGACCGAGGTGTTGTTGGCCGTCGGAACGGAGAAGGGCCTCTTTCTCGGCCGCAGCCGATCCCGGGCGGACTGGGAGTTCAGCGGGCCGCACTTCCCGATGAACGCGATCTACGCCGTCTCGATCGATCGCCGGGGCGGCCGGACCAGGCTGCTGGTCGGTGCGGACAGCAGCCACTGGGGCCCGTCGGTCTGGCGTTCCGACGACCTCGGCGCGAGCTGGTTCGAACCGGCGAAGCCGGCCGTCCGCTTCCCCGAGCACACCGGAGCGTCGCTCACCCGGGTCTGGCAGCTCCAGCCGGCCGGTGAGGAGGCGCCCGGCGTGGTCTACGCGGGCACCGAACCGGCGGCGCTGTTCCGCTCCGAGGACGGCGGCGAGACCTTCGCCCTGGTCGAGCCGCTCTGGAACCATCCGCAGCGGTCCGAATGGGGCGCCGGGTACGGCGGCCAGGGGCTGCACACGATCCTCACCGATCCGCGCGACCCCGGACGCCTGCTCGTCGCCGTCTCCAGCGGCGGCGTCTACCGGAGCAAGGACGGCGGCGCGAGCTGGGAGCCCTCCAACACTGGGCTGCGCGCGGAGTTCTTCCCGGAGGAGAGCCAGTACCCCGAGTTCGGCCAGTGCGTGCACAAGATCGCACCGGACGCCGTCCGGCGGGACCGCCTCTACCTGCAGAACCACGGCGGCGTGTACCGCAGTGACGACGCGGGCGCGAGCTGGCGCTCCGTCACCGACGGCCTGCCCGCCGACTTCGGCTTCGCCGTCGCCGCCCATCCGCGCCGGGCCGACACCGCCTACCTCTTCCCGCTCGGCGGCGCCGGCGACCGGATCCCCCCGGGCCGCCGCTGCCGGGTCTACCGCACCGAGGACGGCGGGGACAGCTGGCAGCCGCTCGCCAACGGCCTGCCGGGCGAGGACCACTACGGCGTCGTGCTGCGCGACGCGCTGCGCACCGACGACGCCGAACCGGCCGGGATCTACTTCGGCAACCGCACCGGCGAGGTCTACGGCAGCCCCGACGAGGGCGAGAGCTGGTCGCTGCTGCTCTCCCACCTGCCGGACGTGCTCTGTGTCAGGGCGGCGACGGTGTCGTGACGGACCGGGCAGGGAGAACCCGACCACTTGATCCACGAACGGCCGCCCGACGAGCATGGCGGAGGCAGGACGGCTCTCGGAGATCGGATGGACCGCGTGACAGAGATGGAACCCGACTGGGAGTTCGGGCGCGACGCCGACGGCCTTCCGGTCGTCCGCTACCAGCGCGGCGAGCGGGAGGGCCGGCCCTGGGCCGGTCTGCTGGAGGTCATGGGCCCCGGGACGCCCGGCGGCGAGGCCGTGAGCGCCGTCGACCCGGTGGAGTTCGTGCTGACGGACATGTCGGGCTGGGTCGTCTCCAGCCGCGTGGGCTTCGGCGAGCGGTTGCGGCGCCGCGGGGCCCGTCCGCTCCGGCTCGGGCACACCATGCTGCGCGACCTCGCCGGTGATCCACCGCCCGCCGGATGGCCGGACTGGGCGCGGACCCCGCTGCGGGACGGGTACCGCAGCGTGCCGTGCGACCGCACCGCCGAGGAGCTCGCCCCGGCACTGGGCGCCGCGTTCGGCCCCGGCCACCCCGACCACCGCCCCGACCACGACGAGCGGACCTCGCGGGAGGAACTGCGCAGCCTGCTGGCCGGCGGGGTGGTCGGCCCCGTGCTGCCGTCCAGCGCCCTGGTCGTGGACGCGGACGACCGGGTCGTGGCCGGCGCCGTCGTGACCGACTACGAGGGCCTGCCCTGGATCGCCCATGTCTTCCGGCACCCGGAGCTCGGCTACCCGGGGCTCGGCCGCGACCTGATGCGCCGGGTGATGGCCGACCTCGCCGGCCGCGGGAACCCCGGGATGGGGCTGGCCGTCACCGAGGGCAACGCGGCCCGCCGGCTGTACGAGTCGCTCGGATTCCGGCTCACCAGGAGCACGCTGACGGTCATCGTCCCCTGAGCCGCCCGGTGCTCGCCCGGCCGCTACGGACGGGCGAGCTCCAGCACGGCGATCCCGGCCAGGACGGTGGCGCTCGCGGCCATCCGCAGCCGCCCGAGCCGTTCGCGGAAGACCACGGTCGCGATCAGCGCGGCGATCACGATGCTCGTCTCGCGCAGCGCGGCGACGGCCGCCAGACTGCCCCGGGACTGCGCCCAGACCACCAGCCCGTAGGCGGTCAGGGAGAGCGCCCCGCCGACGATCCCCACCGGCACCACCGGGCCGGCTCCGACGAGCAGGCCGCGGCCCCGGCGGATCCCGGCGATCAGCGCCAGGCACGGCCCCTGGAGCAGGAAGAGCCAGGCCACGTAGCCGCCGACGGTGCCCGCGTGCCGGACCCCGCTGCCGTCCAGCACGGTGTACGAGGCGATCATCACGCCGGTACCGGCGGCGGCGGTGAGAGCGGGCAGCTGCGCCCGCCCGGGTATCCCCCGGGCGAAGGCCAGCCCGATCAGGCCGCAGGAGATCACCAGCACGCCCACCAGCTCGCCGCCGCCCAGGGCCTGGCCGAGCACCGTCACGGAGAGCACCGCCACCAGCAGCGGCGCCGAGCCCCGGGCGATCGGGTACATCTGCCCGAAGTCGCCGAGCCGGTAGGCGCGCAGCAACAGGAGCTGGGAGGAGACCTGCATCGCCACGGAGGCGAGGAGGTACGGCCAGGCCCCGGCGGCCGGCAGCGGGTTGAGCGCGACCAGGACCACCGCGCAGGCGGTGTAGGTGAGGTTGATCAGGGCGAAGCCGACCAGCTTGTCCCGGATCCGGTGGGCCAGCCCGTTCCAGACGGCGTGCAGGACCGCCGCGGTGAGGACGGCGACCGGCACGGCCGCCGCCGACCCACCGCTCGGCAGCGCGGACGCGATTGCGGGCATGGCGAAGCTCCCCTCCGACGGGCTGGAATCGAATTCCACGCTACCCTAGATTCATGGAAGAGCGTTCCGAATTCTCGCCACTGGAATCCCAGCTGGCCGCCCACGTCCGCGCGCGTCTCGGCGAGCTGCGCGGCACCGAGGCGCGTGTCGCGCAGGTCGTCCTGGACCGGGGGGCCGATCTGGTGCACCTGAGCGTGAGCGACGTCGCCGAACTGGCCGGCACCGCCTCCTCCTCCGTGGTGCGGGCGTGCCAGCGGCTCGGCTTCAAGGGCTACCAGGAGCTGAAGATCGCGGCTGTCCGCCAGACCCCGGCCCCCGCGCCGGACCCCTCGGAGGAGGCGGACCCGGCGGCCCGGGCGCTGACCGACACCGTCCGCGCCGCCCGTGAGGCACTCGACGGGATCGCCACCACGCTGTCCGCGCAGCGCCTGCGGGCGGCGGCCGAGCTGCTGAACGCGGCCGACCGGGTCGTCCTGGTCGGCACCGGCCTCTCCGGCGCGGTCGTCCTGGACGCGGCCTACCGCCTGCGCGCCCTGGGCATCCCGGTCGACGCCCCCGCCGACCCGCTCACCGCGCAGCTGGCCGCCGCCGGGCTCCCGGCCACCGGGGTCTGCCTGGCCGTCAGCCACACCGGCGCGTCACCGACCGTGGTCGACACCGCCCGCCGGGCGCGCGACGCCGGCGCGAGCGTCGTCGCGCTCACCAGCTACGCCCGCTCGCCGCTGAGCGAGGCCGCCACCCACACGCTGGTCGCCGGCGGGCAGGACCTCGTCTTCGGCCTGGAGACCACCGCCAGCCGGCTGGTCCACCTGGCGGTGGTCGACGCGCTGACGCTGACCCTGCTGGCCCTGCGGGGGGAGGCGGCGGAACGCGCGCTCGACCTCTCGGCGGACGTGACGGCCGATCACACCTACTAGCGCCGGACGGGCACCCGCGCCGGGGCGGGTGCCCGTTCAGGCGAGTGCCCGTGCCGGGCGGGTCAGGCCTCCGAGGCCGGCCCGACCATCGCGCCGCCGCCCTCCGGCCGCGGGGGGCAGGCGGCGGCCGGACGCCCCCGGGGGGCCGACGCGTCCGGACTCCGGACACCGGTCGGTCCGGCGTCTTCGGGCCTGGTCAGAGGTGATGTGTAGGCTCGCGGGCATGGCAAGGGTGACGCGGGACGACGTGGCGCGGGCGGCGGGAACGTCGACGGCGGTGGTCAGCTATGTGATCAACGACGGACCACGACCGGTGGCCGCGGCCACCCGCGCCCGGGTCCTGGCGGCGGTCGAGGAGCTGGGGTACCGGCCGAACCGGGTGGCCCAGGCGATGGCCCGCCGCCGGACCAACCTGATCGGCATGGTCGTGCCGGACGCCCGGCAGCCGTTCTTCGCCGGGCTCGCGCACATGGTCGAGCAGGCGGCGGCCGAGCGCGGCCGACTGCTGCTGATCGGCAACTCCGACTACGCCGACGAGCGGGAGGCGCACTACATCCGGGCCTTCCTCGGCATGCAGGTGGACGGGCTGATCCTGGTCACCCAGGACCCGTCCGTCCCCGGGGTGGCCGGGTTCGAGGCCACCGACGGCACCCCCGTCGTGCTGCTGCACCACCGGGCGGAGACGGAGACCGGCGCGGCGGTGGTCGCCGACGACGACGGCGGCGCCCGCGAGATGGTGCGCCACCTGCTGGCCCACGGGCACGCCGACGTCCACTGCTTCGGCGGGACGTTCGCGCTCAGCCCGAACGACCCGGTGACCTCGCGGACCGCCGGCTGGGCGGCCGCCCTGGCCGAGGCCGGGCTGCCCACCGACGGCCGGCTGACGCCCGCGCCCTTCGACCGCGTCCGGGCCCACGCCGAAGCCCTCGCCCTGCTGGCCCGGCCCGACCGGCCGTCCGCCGTGTTCTGCGCGACCGACGACCAGGCGATCGGACTGCTGCGCGCCGCCGACGACCTCGGCATCCGGGTGCCGGAAGACCTCGCGGTGGCCGCCTTCGACGACATCGCCGAGGCCGTCATCGCCGGGCCGCCGCTCACCACCGTCGCCACCGCGCAGGGCGAGATGGCCCGGGCCGCCGTGGACCTGGTGCTGACCGCCAAGGCGAACGAGCAGCCCGTCCCGGCGGGCGCGCACACCTTCCCCGCCCGTCTGGTGATCCGCCGCTCCTGCGGCTGCCCGGGGGCGGCGGCCGCCTGAGCCGGCGAGCCGCCCCGGAGCCGTCGTTCAGCTCCCCGCGGCCTCCGCGCCGGCGAGGAGGCCGGCGCCGGCGCCCAGGAAGTCGACCAGCAGCGCGTTGACCTCGTCGGGCCGCTCCAGGGCGGGCAGGTGGCCGGCCCAGGGCAGGTCGAGGCGGCGGGCACCGGCGATGTGCTCGGCGAGGTGGTCGGCGATCCGGGCGAAGTCGGCGAAGTCGTGCGCGCCGGTGACCAGCAGCGTGGGCGCCGTGACGGCGGCCGGGTCGGTCTCGACCCGGATCTGCGGGAAGTCCTCCTCGGCGGCCAGTTGGACGTCGAAGGCGTGCCGCTGCATCCGGCGCACCTGCTCCCTGACGGCCTCGCCCGCCTCGGGGCCCAGCCAGGTCCGCACGTTGAGCTCGGTCGCTCCGGCGATGTCCCCCGCCTCGATCAGCGCGTCCTCGCGCTCGCCGAAGGCGCGGAGTCCGGCGCTCGGCTCCTGCCCGGCGAGCGCGGTGCAGAGCAGCGCGAGCGCCGTCACCCGGTCCGGCCATCGGGCCGCCAGCGCCAGCGCGACCCGGCCCCCGCCGGACGCCCCGACCAGCGCCGCACGCTCGATCCCGAGCCCGTCCAGGAGGTCCAGGACGTCCCGGGCGTTGTCGTACGGCCGGTCCGGGACGGGCGTCCCGCCGAAGCCCCGCAGGTCGCAGCGGACCACCCGGAAACCCGCTCCGACCAGGGCGGGCACCTGTCCGTCCCACATCCGCCGGTCGCAGACCGTGGAGTGCAGCAGGACCACCGCCGGGCCGCTCCCGGCCACCTCATGAGAAATGATCATCGGGCCACCCTACGGATCGACCGCGCACCGCACACCCGGTTTGCCCGCGCACCGGCGGGCTCCGTCGGCGGCGTGCCCTACGGTGACCCCGTCCGCCCGCCCTGACCCCGGAAGCCCCCGTGGCCCGGCTCCTCGTCCGCCCCGGCATCGACCCCGACGACCCCGACGAGCCCGACGTGCCCGTCGTCGCCCTCCTCGTCGACCCCGACGGCCCGCCGGCCGAGCGCGCCGTCGCCCGGCTCGGTACCCACTGCTACGAGGGCGACGGCGTGCTCCACCTGACGCGGACCGGCGGTTGGGCCGAGCACGCCCTGGCCGGTGACCGCCTGGTGGTCGAGGTCGCCGTGCACTCGGCGCCGCTCGACCGGGCCGGTGTGGACCTCGCGGCCTTCACCGGCCGCTCGTCCGTCGACCCGGAGGCCGTGCTGGTGCTCCGCGCCGAGGCCGCGGTGGAGCCGGAGTCGTACGCGCGGGCGGCGCCCGCGACGGCGGTGTTCACGGCGGGCCCGGACGAGACGCTCGACGACCTGCTCGCCGGCGGGGAGTCCTGGCCGATGGTGCTCGCGCCCCCGCCCGAGCACTGAGCGCCGGACACCGGCGCGCGGCGCCGTGGGCCGCCCGCCGTCGAAGGCCGCATCGACGCGCAACCCTCCGGTTGCACTTGGCCGATCGACGTGCAACTCTGGGGTTGCACATAGTTGGCAGCGACGAAGGAGTTCCCCATGAGTGAGGACCGGATCGAGCGCGAGACCCTGATCGCGGCATCCCCGGAGCTGGTCTGGACCCTGGTGGCCCAGCCCGGGTTCTGGGTCGCCGAGGAGGCGAGCCTGGCCGGCACGGTGGCCCGCGAGGGCGAGTCGATGGTGGCGAGGAACCCCGAGTACGGGGACTTCCCGGTGCGGGTCGAGAAGGTCGAGCCGCCGACCTACCTGGCCTACCGCTGGGCCAGCGCCTTCCCCGGCGAGGACCTGCGCGAGAACAACAGCACCCTCGTGGAGTTCACGCTGACCCCGGAGGGCGCGGGGACGCGGCTGCGCGTGGTCGAGAGCGGGTTCGCCGCCCTGGCCGGCTCCGAGGAACTGCGCGGCAAGGCGGTCGAGGACAACTCCGGCGGATGGCCCCAGGTGCTCGACGCGCTCCGCAAGCGCGCCGAACAGCCGCCCGCGTGAGCGACGGGGGCCGCGGCGGCGCCGAGGCGGTCGACGGCGTGCTCGCCGCCCTCGCCGACCCGACGCGGCGTCAGCTGCTGGACCTGCTGGCCGAACGGGGCGAGGCGACCGCGACCACGCTCGCCGAGCGGCTGCCCGTCTCGCGGCAGGCGGTGGTCAAGCACCTGGCCGTCCTGGACGGTGCCGGGCTGGTCACCGCCGCCCGGGCCGGCCGCGAGGTGCGGTACGCGGTCCGGCCCGCGGCGCTCGACGCGACGGCCCGGTGGATGGCGGCGCTCGCGACCGACTGGGACCGACGGCTGGCCGCCATCAAGCGCCTCGCCGAAGCGGCCGAGGCCGCCGAGCAGGAGGCCCGGCACGCACCGCGGCCGCCGGACGCGCGGTAGAGCCCGCGGCCGGGGCCCCGGGGCACGGCCCGGAGCTCCGGCCACTACCGGAGTTCGTCGGCCAGCAGGTCCATCAGCAGGTTGTCGTGCCAGCTGCCGTCGGAGCCGCGTTCGTACTGGCGCATGATGCCCACCGGGCGGAAGCCGACCTTCTCGTAGCAGCGGATCGCCGCCGCGTTGTCCGCCGCCGGGTCGATGATCAGGCGGTGGTAGTGGTGGTCGGCGACGAGGTGGCGGGCCAGCGTGCGGACGGCGTCGGTGCCCAGGCCGCGGCCGTGGCGGGCCGGGTCGAGGTAGATGTCCATGCCCGCGTGGCGGTACTCGTCGTCGTTCTCGGCGTACCACTGGATGGCGCCGGCCACCTGACCCTCGACCAGGATCGCCAGGGTCTCGGTGCCCGGCTCCTTGAGGTCGGTGGCGACGGCGTCGGCGAGATCGTCGCCACCGCGCCAGCGGGCGAAGACCTCGGGCGTGCCGCGGATGGCCACGAGGGCCGGGACGTCCGCCTCCGCGGCGGGGCGGAGAGTGACCTGGGCGCCGTGCAGAATCGTCCCCATATAGGGCATGTTTGCATGGAAAAGGGTGTTCGGCGAGCCTTTTTCGACGTTGCATTCACCCCCTCCCACCAGGGATGATTCGCCGCCGTGACCCATTTCCTGCTCATTCTCGTGGCCGTTCTCGTCTACTTCGCGGTGAAGAAGTCCCGCGCCACCAAGTCCGTGGAGTGGGCCAGGCACCGGTTCGATCCGGCCGCCTTCGGCCTCGTCCCCCGCGAACGGCTCGACCCGCGCCGGTCCGGGCCGCCGATGCCGGAAGAGCGGCGCCAACGGTCCCAGGCGATAGCCGACGCGGCCTGGGGCGGGGACTGGCGGCCCGCCGCCGCCCACGTCGAGGCGGCCGGCCAGGACTGGGAGGAGCGCTGGTCGCGGCTGGAGCTGCTGGCGAGCATCGCCAACGAGGACGACGCCTGGCTGACGGCCTGGCGCGCCGCGGACCCGAACAGCTGCGACGCGGCCACCCTGGAGGCCAAGCAGATGGTGCACCGCGCCTGGGCGATCCGCGGCTCCAAGTACGCGCACGAGGTGCCCGCCGAGGACATGGCGAAGTTCCGCGAGCTGCTGCCCGCCGCGATCGAGGCGGCCCGCCGCGCCGCGTTGCTGGCACCGCGGGACCCGGCTCCGTGGGTGGTCATGGTGACGACGGCGCGCGGCGCGCAGTACACCCCGGAGCAGTTCGAGCCGCTCTGGGCCGGACTGGCCGAGCGGGCCCCGCACCACTACGAGGCGCACTGGCAGGGCATGCAGTACTGGTGCGCCAAGTGGTTCGGCTCGGACAAGCAGATGCTGGCGTTCGCCGAGCGGGCGATGGACCACGCTCCGGCCGGGAGCCCGCTGCCGGGGATCTACCTGCACGCGCTGTCCGAGCTGGAGAAGCGCAAGACCCTCGGGTCCACGCTGGCCGGGGAGAAGGCCAAGGAGCGACTGAAGGCGGTCGCGACGGCGCTGGCGGCCGTCCCGGCGGACGACGAGCGGCTGCCGATGCTGCGCCACCTGCTCGCCTACTACTGCGGCAAGGCCGGGTTGCCCGCGGAGGCACTGGAGCAGTTCCGGCTGATCGGCCGCTGGTGCGGCGCCGAGGTCTGGGCCGACCAGGGCGATCCGGTGACGGCCTTCGACCTTGCGCGCGGGTTGGCCGTGAAGCTCTCGGAGGCGCCCCCGCTGCCGCCCGAGCTGCGGCCCACCAAGAACACGGATCATCACTACAACGGGTAATCATTTCAGTTCGGAGCGTGCTGACCGGCCGTCATTTGGGTGTACCGTGACCGCCAGAAGCGGATCGCCCCCGAAGAATGGGGCGAGCCCGGCAACGTGTTAGCGCACGCGGCCGGGCTCTTCATACGCCGAGTGGTAAGGCCTCCACTGACGATGCTCCTGCATGCTATCGCGCCGTCGCGCGACTTCACCCAGATTGCCAACTCCTTGGTGTGGGACGACGAGTTGTCGGACTCCGCCTTTCGACTCCTTGTACGAGCCCTGGCACTGGGCCCGGCGAAGGCCCGCGCCACCACGGTGACGGCCCTCGCCGCCGGGCTCTCCGGCGGGCGCGTCACCACCGATCGCGCCCGCCGCCAACTCGCCCGCTCGGGACTGCTGCACACCACCCGACGGCGCGGCGCCGCCGGGCAGGTGCGGACCGAATCCCTGCTCTCCAGCGTGCCGTTGGGCGCGGCACCGTGACGGCACCCGTCTGCTGCGACTCCTGTGACCGTGCCTTCCGCCCGGTGAACGGCGAACACCGCTGCGGGGACTGCCGCACCCGCGCCGCCGCCCGCACCGCCGCCTCCACCGCCCACACCGCGGAGTCCGCTCCCAGCACCTCGCGGCGGGTCGACTGGCGCACCCTGGTCGCCCAGATCGGCGCGGCGACGGGGTAGTGGCGGCAGGTGCGGTGGCGGCAGGTGCGGTGGCGACGGGTAGTGGCGACGACGACGGGCCGCTACCGCCCGAGGCCCTCCAGCAGCAGCTCCGCGGCCACCGCGGCGCCGTCGGTGCGGAACGCACCGGCCACGGCGGCCGCCCGCTCACGGACCTCGGGGGCCAGCGCCACCTTGAGCGCCGCCGACAGCGACTCGGTGGTCGGCGTCGGCCCGTCGTGCTCCGCGCCGATGCCCAGGCCGACCACCCGGCCCGCGAAGTACGGCTGGTCCCCGCCCTGGGCCACCACCACCTGGGGCGCACCCGCCCAGGTCGCCGTCGTCGTGGTGCCCGCGCCACCGTGGTGCACGACGGCCGCCACCCGGCGGAACAGCGCCTGGTGGTTGACCTCACCGACGACGAAGCAGTCGTCCCGGTCGTCGGCCGACCCCAGGTCGGCCCAGCCACGGGAGATCACCGCACGGCGGCCCTGCGCGCGGACCGCCTCGACGACCGCCCGGGCGACCTCCTGCGGATCGCGCACCGGAACGCTGCCGAAGCCCACGTACACCGGCGGCGCGCCAGCGTCCAGGAACTCCACCAGGTCGGCGGGGAGCGGGCGTTCGTCCGGCAGGACCCACGCGCCGGTCTGCACCACGTCCAGCTCCGCCGGCCGCTGCCATGGCGCCAGGGTCGGGTCCGTGGCCAGCCACGGCAGGTCGGTGAAGACATGGTCGCGGACGTTGTCCACGGGCGGCAGGCCGATCGACGCCCGGTGGGCGTTGACCACCTCGCCGAATACCTCCTGCGCGTCCACGGCGTCCTGCTCCCAGAGCACCCGGTTGTCGGTCACGTCCGAACGGAGCGGCCGCCCGGGGCGCGGCATCGGCGGGTGGTGCGGGGACGGCAGGCTGATCGGCTGGTAACTCGCGTACACGTAACGGGCGCCCAGCTTCTCGGCCGCCGCCCGCACCCCGGCCACCGCCGGCACCAGACCGGTCGCCACCAGCACGTCGCACCCCTCGGCCACCGACATGACGCCGTCGTAGAACGCGGCCACCAGCTCGGCCGCCCGCCGGACCACACCGCCCGGTGACGGCGGCGTCCGCCCGGTCACCAGATCGCGCACCGACTGCCCGGTCGGCACCATCTCCACCCCGACCACCGCCAGCCGCCTCGCGAACTCCTCGTCCGGCGGCGCACAGACCCGCACCTGCGCGCCGCGCTCCCCCAACCGCACCGCGAGCCCGACCAGCGGCTCGACGCCCCCGCGCGAATCGTAGGCAGACAGCACCACACGCATTCAGGACTCCCCTGTGCATCGACATCGGCTTCGACCGCAGATTCTGCGTCATGCCCGGGGCCTTGCCGCAAGGCCCCCCGTACGCTATAAGTTGAGAGTGGAAAGGAGTGGGCACTCCTCCTTCGTCGCGCATCGCAGCCGAGTTGACGGCCATTCCTTTCTCTTCTCTCCGAGGCGGAGCCGGATCTCTCCGAGGCGGAGCCGGACTCGACGTGTCCGTGCCGGGACACGGATCCGCACCGGGGCCGTTGGCCCGCACCGGAGTTGACGGTGGCGGTGGACGGAAGGCGCACCGACGAAGCCGTCGCCCCCAACGAGCGGGTCGCCGCCGACCTGGCGCGCGCCCTCGGTCCCGGACACCCCGAGACCTTCGCCATCCGCAGGACTCCGGACGTCGTGCGCCGTGGCTGTTCCGAACGCGAGACCTCCTACGCCGGACCGTCCGCCCCGGCATAGGCGCGCCGGGGCGGACGGTTCCCGAGGGGGCGTCAGGCGTGGGCCGCCTCGTCGCACAGGCGGCGGGCCGGTTCCGTCTGCAGCGTCGCGTGGCTGATGCCGAAGTGGTCGGCGGCGCAGCGGCGCAGGCGGGTGAGGAGGTCGGCGGGCGGGTGGGGGTCGGCGACCACGTGGGCGGTGAGGACGGGCATGCCGGAGGTGACCGTCCAGGCGTGCAGGTCGTGGACCTCGCGGACGCCGTCCTCGGCCAGGAAGTGGGTGCGGAGTTCGGCGAGGTCGACGTCCGCGGGGGTGGCCTCCAGGAGGACGCGCAGGGCGTCGCGGCCCAGCAGGTAGGCGCGCGGCAGGATCATCACGCCGATCAGCAGCGAGGCGATCGGGTCGGCGTACTGCCAGCCGGTGAGCTGGATGGTGACGGCGGCGGCGATGGCGGCGACCGAGCCGAGGGCGTCGCCGAGCACTTCCAGGTAGGCGCCGCGCAGGTTGAGGCTGTGGTCCTTGCCGCCGCGCAGCAGGACGACGCCGACC
Organism: Kitasatospora sp. NPDC059973; assembly: GCF_042737525.1. Lineage (NCBI taxonomy): Bacteria > Bacillati > Actinomycetota > Actinomycetes > Kitasatosporales > Streptomycetaceae > Kitasatospora > Kitasatospora sp. NPDC059973. Next base: position 12,288 of record NZ_JBHWUI010000121.1, read on the forward strand.
AGGTTGGCGGCGAGGCCGACGAGCGCGACGGTCAGCATCAGGCCGCCCCGGACCTCGACGGGCTCGCCGAAGCGCCGGACGGCGCCGTAGGCGACCCAGGCGAAGACGGCGACCAGGAGGACGGCGTTGGCGAGCGCGGCCAGGATCTCCAGCCGGTAGTGACCGAAGGTGCGCCGCAGGGTGGGCGAGCGCTGGGCGACCTGGACGGCCAGCAGAGCGAGGGCGACGCCGGAGAGGTCGGTCAGCATGTGCCCGGAGTCCGCGAGCAGGGCGAGGCTGCCGGAGAGCAGGCCTCCGACCACCTGGAGGACCAGCACGGCGGCGGTGACGGTGATGGTCAGCAGCATCCGGCGGCGGTAGGCGCCGCTGACGGTGGCCGGGGCGGCGGGGCCGTGGTTCGCTCCCATGTCAGTGCTCCTTCTCGGGCGGCAGGACGGCGGCGAGCAGGTCCCGCAGGGCGTGGGCGAGGCGGTCGTCGGCCAGGTGGTAGCGGGTGCGGCGGCCTTCGGGGACGGTCCGCACCAGGCCGCAGTCGCGCAGGCAGGCGAGGTGGTTGGAGACGTTGGCCCTGGTCAGGCCCAGCTCCTCGGCGAGGTCGGCCGGGTAGTGCGGGGCCGCGAGCAGGGCGAGCAGGATCCGGCGCCGACTGGTGTCGGCGAGGGCCTTGCCCACCCGCTCCATGGCCGCCTCCTGCGCCTCGGCAGGCAGGTGCGGGTTGCGGGGGTTCACGGCGGTCGGTTCCATGACTCCCACAGTACAGCGGTAGCTGAATTCAGCAAGTACTGAACTGTCGGGGCGCCAGATGCGAGCCCGTCGCGCCCGAGCCCTGGCAGTCGCGACGGGCCGCCGGGCCGCCGGGCCGAGCAGCCGCGACCAGATCCCGGGCGCGGTCGCCGAGGTGGCCGCCGGCGGCGCGACGGCCGGGGTGAAGGTCGAGGTCGCGGACGGCGCCCTGACCGCCGCGATCACCGCCGAGGCGGCCGCGATCTCCGCCCAGGAGACGACCGCCCGGCGCCCTGCGGTGGCCGCTCCCGGAATCTCCGGAAAGAATTCCGTCGCGGCTGTCGAAACGGCCGCTCCCCGTTCGACGCAGGGGTGAGAGGCGGGGAGAAGCCCCGCCCTCCCGACCGAGGAGTCACCATGCCGCGCTTCATGTCACTGATCCGTATCGACGAGCAGGACGCCCCGGACATGCAGTCGGCGGGTCCGGAGTTCGAGCAGCGGATGGGGGCGCTGTTCGAGGAGATCACCAAGGCCGGGGTGATGCTGGACACCGCCGGGCTGCTGCCGACCGCCGAGGGCACCCGGGTCACCTGGGAGGGCGGGAAGCTGAGCTTCACCGACGGGCCGTTCACCGAGACCAAGGAGGTCGTCGGCGGCTACGCCATCATGCAGTGCAAGGACAAGGCCGAGGCCCTGGAGTGGACCAAGCGGTTCCTGGAAATCCACCCGGAGAGCTGGAAGGTCGGCGCCGAGCTGCGCCAGATCGACGGGAACACCACCCCGCCGGAGGCCTGATCCCCGACCCGCCCGGCCCGCGCCCGGCCGCCGCGCCGCGTTTGCCCCGGTGCCGTCCGGCTGCTCTGATGGGTGGCCGTGACGGAGAGCAGCGCGACCGCGGCGGTCGAGGCCGTGTTCAGGATCGAGTCCCCGCGGATCATCGCCGGTGTCACCCGCATCGTGCGGGACGTCGGCATCGCCGAGGAGCTCGCCCAGGACGCGCTGGTCGCCGCGCTGGAGCAGTGGCCCGCGCAGGGCGTCCCGGACCGGCCGGGCGCGTGGCTGATGACCACCGCCAAGCACCGCGCGATCGACCTGGTCCGCCGCAGGGAGACGTACGCGCGCAAGCTCGCGGAGGTCGGCCGGACGCTGGAGGACGTGGCGCCGCCGGAGCCGGCCGAGCCGGACGACATCGACGACGACCTGCTCCGGCTGATCTTCACCGCCTGCCACCCCGTGCTGTCGGCCCAGGCCCGGATCGCGCTCACCCTGCGGCTGCTGGGCGGCCTCACCACCCAGGAGATCGCCCGGGCGTTCCTCAGCACCGAACCGGCCGTCGCCCAGCGGATCGTCCGGGCCAAACGGACGCTCGCCACCGCGCGGGTGCCGTTCGAGGTCCCCCGCGGCGAGGACCGGGCGGCCCGGCTCTCGTCCGTCCTGGAGGTCGTCTACCTGATCTTCAACGAGGGTTACGCGGCCACGGCCGGCGACGACCTGCTCCGGCCGGGGCTCTGCGAGGACGCGCTGCGGCTGGCCCGGGTACTCGCCGGGCTGGCCCCGCAGGAGCCCGAAGTCCACGGCCTGGCCGCCCTGCTGGAGTTCCAGGCGTCCCGGACGGCGACCCGCACCGGTCCCGACGGGCAGCCGGTGCTGCTGGCCGACCAGAACCGCGCCCGCTGGGACCGGCTGCTGATCCGGCGCGGCTTCGCGGCCCTGCGGCTGGCCGGCACCGGGCCGTACGCGGTCCAGGCCGCGATCGCCGCCTGCCACGCGCGGGCCGCCCGCTACGAGGACACCGACTGGGCGATGATCGCCACGCTCTACGGGCGGCTGGCGGCGCTGACGCCGTCCCCGGTGGTCGAGCTGAACCGCGCGGTGGCGGTCTCGATGGCCCGGGGCCCGGCGGCCGGACTGGAGCTGGTGGACGCGCTGGCGGCGGAGCCGGCCCTGCGGGCATACCACCTGCTGCCGAGCGTGCGCGGCGACCTGCTGGCGCGGCTCGGGAGGGCCGAGGAGGCCCGGGCGGAGTTCGAGCGGGCGGCGTCGCTGGCCGGCAACGCGCGGGAGCGCGCCCTGCTGCTGGAGCGGGCCGCGGCCGCCGTCGCCCCCGCTACGCCCCGTCGTCCAGACGCAGCCGGGCACTGACCTCGCCGAGGCCCTCGGCCAGCACGGCGAGCTGCTCGCGGCTGAGCACGTCGATCAGCAGCTCGCGGACCAGGGCGACGTGGCCGGGCGCCGCCCGGCGCAGCATGTCCCGCCCCTCGTCGGTGAGTTCGGCGAAGACGCCGCGCACGTCGCTGGGGCACGAACGGCGGCCCACCAGGCCCATCCGCTCCAGCTGGGTGACCTGGTAGGTCAGTCCGCTCTTGGAGGTGACGAGCTTCTCCGCCAGTTCGGTCATCCGCAGCGAGCCGGCCGGGGCGGCGGAGAGGTGCACCAGGATCTCGTACTGGGTGTGCGAGAGGCCGGAGTCCTCCTTGAGCTGGCGTTCCAGCCGGCGGTTCAGGAGGTTGCTCGCGGTGACGAAGCCCCGCCAGGCGGCCATCTCGTCGTGGTCCAGCCAGCGCGGTTCGTTCAGGGAGGCCATGGAGGAAGCGTACTCCTGTTGTTCAAATTCGAACCAAGGTGTACGGTCGACGTGTCGAGGTTCAAAATTGAACTACTTTGGAAGCGAGAGAAGCCGTCATGAGCACCGCCGCCCCCGAGCGCATGCCCGCCCTCTACCTCTCGCACGGCGCACCGCCGCTCGCCGACGACCCGCTGTGGCCCGGCCAGCTGGCCGCCTGGTCCGCCGAGCTGCCCCGTCCCAAGGCCGTCCTGATGGTCTCCGCCCACTGGGAGGAGGCCCCACTGGCCCTCGGGGCCGTCACCACCGTGCCGCTGGTCTACGACTTCTGGGGCTTCCCCGAGCACTACTACCAGGTGCGGTACGCCGCCCCCGGCGCCCCCGCGCTCGCCGAGCGGGTCCGCAAACTGCTGCGCGCCCCCGGCACGCCCGTCCAGGACATCCCGGACCGCGGGCTGGACCACGGCGCCTACGTCCCGCTGGTGGAGATGTTCCCCGAGGCGGACGTCCCCGTCCTCCAGGTCTCCATGCCCACCCTGGACCCGCAACGGCTGCTGGAGATCGGCCGCCGGCTCGCCCCGCTGCGCGACGAGGGCGTGCTGATCGTCGGCAGCGGCTTCTTCACCCACAACCTGCGGGCGCTCAGCTCCGACGGCCGGATCAGCTCGGTGATGGCCGAGTTCGACGACTGGGGCCGCCGCGCCCTGGCGGCCGAGGACCTGGACGCGCTGCTCGACTTCGAGCGGAAGGCCCCGGCCGGGCGGCTCGCCCACCCGCGCACCGAGCACTTCGCCCCGCTGTTCGTCACCCTCGGCGCCGGCGAGGCCGACCTGGGCAGCCAGCGCAGCGTGATCGACGGGTTCTGGATGGGCCTGGCCAAGCGCTCGATCCAGCTCGGCTGACCGGCACAGCGAACGGCCCGGACCGCCCGGACGGCGGGCCGTCGCGCACGCCCACGGGACGGGCCCGGCGCGCCGGGGGAGGTGAGAGGCTGCCGCCATGAACGGTGACGACGTCCGGGCCGCGCTCGGCGAACTGCGGGACACCCTCGGTCCGCACACCGGTGACGGCCCGGCCTGGGCCGCGCCGGCCGGGCCGCTGGAGTGGAGCTGCCGGGAGACGGCCGTCCACCTCGCGCACGACCTGCTCGGCTACGCCGGGCAGCTCGCCGCCCGGCCCGCCGCCGGATACCTGCCGCTCGACCTCACCGTGCGGGCCGACGCCCCGCCCGAGGACGTCCTGGCGGTGGTGACGGCCTGCGGGCACCTGCTGGCCACCGCCCTGGACGCCGCGCCGCCCGACCTGCGGGCCTGGCACTACGGGCCCTGCGACCCGGCCGGATTCGCCGCGATGGGCGTGGCCGAACTGCTGCTGCACACCCATGACATCGCCCTCGGGCTCGGCCTGTCCTGGCGGCCCCCGGCTGGCCTCGGCGCGGCGGTCCTGGCCCGGCTGTTCCCCGACGCCCCGGCCGGCGGGTCCACCGCCGTCCTGCTCTGGTGCACCGGGCGCGGCGAGCTGAACGGCCGTCCGCGCAGGACCTCGTGGAGCTGGCGGGCGGCCGTGGCCGGGGAGTGACCCCGAGAGTTAGGAGCCGGGAGCCAGGAGCCGGGGGCCGGGGAGCCGGCGACCGGTCAGGCGGTGGCGGCCCGCTCGGCGGCGCTGCGCTCGACGCAGAACTCGTTGCCCTCGATGTCCGCCATGGTCACCCAGCCGGTGCCGTCCGGGCGCCGCTGGTCGTCGTGGACGGTGGCGCCCAGCTCCAGCAGGCGCTCCACCTCCTCGTCCCGGGAGCGGTCCTGGGGCTGGAGGTCCAGGTGGACGCGGTTCTTCACGGTCTTGCCGTCGGGCACCCGGATGAACAGCAGCACCGCGCCCGGCGTCTCCAGGAGGGCCTCCGGGTCCCCCGGGAAGTCGTCGTCGGCCAGCTTGCCGTCCAGCACCTTCGCCCAGAACTCGCCGAGGCGGTAGGGGTCGGCGCAGTCGATCGTCACATGTCGTACCAGAGAAGCCATGGGGAGCACTCTGGACCGCCGCCCCGGCCCGCGTCCACCCGATTCGCCGCGAACCCGTCAATGGGGGGTCAGGCCGAGCGGCTGCGCGGGCCGGCCGAGCGGCTGTGCAGGTGGCCGTCCAGGGGGAACTCCGGCGGGCTGGCCCGCAGAACGCTCCCGAACCGGTAGCCGGCCTTCTCGGCCACCCGGCAGGAGGCCGTGTTGTCCACCTGGTGGAGCAGGTCGAGCCGGACCAGCCCGTCCGCCGCGAAAGCCGCGAACGCCCAGCGGGTGAGCCCCTCCAGCGCGCGCGGGGCCACGCCGCGGCCGCGGGCGGCGGCGGCCGTCCAGTAGCCCACCTCGGCCGCCGGCGCACCGGGCGCGCCGCGCTTGAGCACCACGTTGGCGACCAGCTCGGCCGGCCGCTCCCCGGCCGGGCCGCCGTCGGCGGGCAACGCCCCGGCGGGGCCGCCGAGCGGCGCCAGGACGGCGAAGCTGTACCGCTCGCCGGCCGCCCGGCCGCGCTCCTGCGCCTCCAGCCAGCGGGCCGCCTCGTCCAGGTCCGCCACGGGGGTACGGGTGAAGTGCCGCAGCGTCTCGTCCCGGTAGATCTCGACCAGGGCAGCCGCGTCCTCGTCCCGGAACGGGCGCAGCAGCAGGCCCTCGGCGACGGGCGATTCGGTGGCGACCGTCATCGCAGGCCCTCCCAGCCCCAGCGCGGGGTCGGCCCCGGGTCCCCGAGGTCCTCGCCGACGGGCGCCGCGGAGACGTCCCTGGCGATCTTCGTGCCCCAGTCGAAGTACTCCAGCACCCGGCGGCGCAGCAGCTCGTCCCCGGGCAGCTCCTGCCGCACGGCGGCGCCCATCAGCTCCATCCAGCGCCCGCGCTGCTCCTCGGTGATGGCGAGTCCGAGGTGCGTGCGGAGCAGCGCCTGGTGGCCGCCGAGGTCCGCGGTGAACCGGGCCGGGCCGCCGAAGACCTCGGCCAGCCAGACGGCGACGTGTTCGATGTGGGTGGTGGTGAAGTTCGCGAAGACGGGCTTCAGCACCGGGTCGGCCAGGACGCCCTCGTAGAAGGTGTTGCTGAGACGGCGGAGTGCCTCCATGCCCCCCAGCGCGTCGTACAGGCTCTCGGGCCGTTCGTCGCTCATGCGTGTTCTCCCCGTTCGGATCCGAGGGCACCTTTCCGACGGCGCCTTTCCGAGGGCACCTTCCTAGCAGCCCGCCCGGCCCTCGACCGCCCCCGGGCGGCTCCTGTTCGCGCCCGGCACAGCAAACGGAGGCGGATGTTCCGGCCCACCGCCCCCGCCGGTCCTCCGCCCGCCGCCGCCGGTACTCCGCCCGCCGCCCCCGACCGGAGCCGGGCACCCGCTTGACCTTGCCACTGGCGGCAGGGTCGGAGGGTGGACCGCATGAACGAGCACACGCAGCACCGACCGGCCACCCGCATCGTGCTGGTCACCGGCGCCGGGACGGGGATCGGCCGGGCCACCGCACACGCCTTCGCGGCCCAGGGCCCGGAGGTCGAGGTGGTGGCGGTCGGACGGCGGGCCGAGCCACTGGCGGAGACCGTGCGCGGTGCCCCCGGCCGGATCCACCCGCTGACCGCGGACATCACCGGCGCCGACGCCCCCGAGGCACTCGTACGCGAGGTGCTCGACCGGTACGGGAGGCTGGACGTACTGGTGAACAACGCCGGGATCGTCCGCGGCGGCGCCCTCGGCGGGATCACCCGGGACGCGGTCGCGGACCAGCTCGCGACCAACCTGACCGCCGCCGTCCTGCTCGGCCAGGCCGCTCTGGCGCCGCTGGAGGCGAGCGGGGGCGTGATCGTCAACGTCACGACGTCCGTCGGTCAGCGCGGCTGGCCGGGCAACGCGGTGTACGCGGCGAGCAAGGCCGCACTGGAGTCGGTGACCCGCAGCTGGGCGGTGGAGCTGGCGCCGCGCGGCGTGCGGGTGGTCGCGGTGGCGCCCGGGGCAATCGAGACCCCGATCGGCGAGCACTCCGGGCTCGACGCCGGACAGCGGGAGGCCGTCCGGCGGTGGCAGATCGCCCACACCCCGCTCGGGCGGATCGGCCGGCCCGCCGAGGTGGCCTGGGCGATCACGCAACTCGCCTCTCCACAGGCCTCGTTCGTCACCGGAGTAGTGTTGCCGGTGGACGGCGGTGCCGTCGTGGGGTGAGCCGGGCGGTGGTCCGGAGCGAGCCGGGCGGTGCCGTCCGGGAAGGGGCGGGGCAGCGGTGCGGATCGGCGAACTGGCCCGGGTGACCGGCAGCACGGCCCGGGCCCTGCGGCACTACGAGCAGGCCGGGCTGATCGCGTCCTCGCGCGCGGCCAACGGCTACCGGGTGTACGAGGACTCGGCGGCCGTCCGGGTCCGCAACATCCGCGGCCTGCTCGCGGCCGGGTTCACCCTGGAGGACGTCCGGCCTTTCCTGTCCTGCCTGGACGGCGACATGCTGGCCGCGCGACCCTCGGCCGGCGCGCTGCGGATCGCCCGGAACCGGCTCGCCGTCCTGGAGCGCCGGATCGCCGCCCAGACCGAGGCCCGGGACCGGCTGCTCGCCGCGCTGACGGCGGCCGGCGACGAGGCGGCGCCGGTGGTGGCGGGCGACCGCTGACGGTGACGGGCGGCGGGCGCTGACACTCGCGGCCCGTCCGGGTGACACCCTTGATCAGGGGTGTGCAGCGGGCGGTCGGCGGAGGACAGTGGGCGCATGCAGATTCCACTCACCGTGATGGACTTCCTCGACCGGGCCGAGCTGGTCTACGGCGACCGGGTCGGCATCGTCGACGAGCCGGCGCAACCCGCCGAATCCTGGGGCGAGCTGACCTACCGCCGGGTAGCCGAGCTGGCCCGGGCGCAGGCGGCCGGCCTGGACCGGCTGGGCGTCGGGCCGGGCGAACGGGTCGCGATCGTGTCGCACAACTCGGCCCGGCTGATGACCTCGCTCTACGGCGTGAGCGGACACGGCCGGGTCCTGGTACCGGTGAACTTCCGGCTGCGGGCCGAGGAGGTCTCGTACATCGTCGAGCAGAGCGGCGCCTCCGTGCTGCTGGTCGACCCCGAACTCGCCGAGCCGCTGGCCGGCGTCCGCGCCCGGCACACCTTCGTGCTCGGCACGGACAGCGACGCCCGGCTGTACGACTTCGACCGCGCGCCGCGCCGCTACGAGATCGGCGAGAACGACACCGCGACCATCAACTACACCAGCGGAACCACCGCCCGCCCCAAGGGAGTCCAGCTCACCCACCGCAACATCTGGCTGAACTCCGTGCTGATGGGCCTGCACTTCGGTGCCGGTGACCGGGATGTCTACCTGCACACCCTGCCGATGTTCCACGCCAACGGCTGGGGCCTGCCGTTCGCCCTCACCGGGCTGGGCGCGCGGCACATCGTGCTGCGCAAGGTGGACGGCGCCGAGATCCTGCGCCGGGTCGAGCGGCACGGGGTGACCTTCCTGAGCGGCGCGCCCGCGGTGGTCCAGATGGTGCTGGACGCGGCCGCCGACTGGGACGGCCCCGTCCCCGGCCGGGACAAGGTGCGGATGATCGTGGCCGGCGCGCCGCCGCCGACCTCCGTGGTGCAGCGGGTCGAGGCCGAACTCGGCTGGGAGTTCATGCAGATCTACGGCCTGACCGAGACCTCGCCGGTGGTCACGGTGAACCGCTCGCGCGCCGAGTGGGACGAACTGCCCGCCGGTGAGCGCGCGGAGAAGCTGGTGCAGGCGGGCGCGCCGGCCCTCGGCAACCAGGTGCGGGTCGACGGCCAGGGCGAGGTGCTCGTCCGCGCCAACGTCGTGATGGACGGCTACTGGCAGCGGCCGAAGGAGACGGCGGAGGCGGTCCGGGACGGCTGGTTCCACACCGGGGACGGCGGCACCCTCACCGACGGCTACCTGACCATCTCGGACCGGAAGAAGGACGTCATCATCAGCGGCGGGGAGAACGTCTCCTCGATCGAGGTGGAGGACTGCCTCTACGACCACCCGGCGGTCGGCGAGGTCGCGGTGATCGGCGTGCCGGACGAGAAGTGGGGCGAGACGGTCAAGGCCCTGGTCGTGCTCAAGCCCGGGTACGACGTCCTGGAGGCCGACCTCATCGCGCACTGCAAGCAGCGGCTGGCCGGCTACAAGTCGCCCACCTCGGTGGAGTTCCGGGACACCCTGCCGCGCACCACCACCGGGAAGCTGCAGAAGTTCCGGCTCCGCGAGCCCTACTGGGTCGAGCGCGACCGGCAGGTCAACTGACCGGTCCGGTCCGGGTGCCGGGCTCCCGGCCCGGCACCCGGCGCGCCCTCCCGGTGCGCCGGTGGGCGTCCCGACCGGCGGGTTCCGTGGAGTTGCGGGTGGCGGCCGCGGGCACGGCGTAGGGTGCGGGCTCGGGTTACCGGTGAGTCACTACCGAGGAGACGAGGACGCCCATGACGACGGACGGTACGGCCCCGGCGGCCGCAGCTGTGCTGACCGGCCTGCTCGACGACCTGCGGGCCGAGAGCGAAGCCCTGGACGACCTGGTGGCCCCGCTGGCGCCCGAGCAGTGGGCGACGGACACCCCCGCGCCGGGGTGGACGATCGCGCACCAGATCGCCCACCTGGCCTGGACGGACGACTGGACCACGCTCTCCGCCCGCGATCCGGAGGCCTTCGTCGCCGAGTCCGGCCGGGTCTTCGGCGAGCTGCTGGCCGCCGGCGCGGACCCGGTCGACGAGGGCGCGGCGCGCGGCGCGGCGGAGGAGCCGCACGCGCTGCTGACGCGCTGGCGGGCCGGCCGGGAACGGCTCCGGTCGGCGCTGGCCGAGGCCCCGGACGGCCTCCGGCTCCCGTGGTTCGGGCCGCCGATGAAGGCCCCGTCGCTGGCGACCGCCCGGCTGATGGAGACCTGGGCGCACGGGCAGGACGTCGCGGACACCCTGGGCGCGGTCCGCGAGCCGACCGCGCGGCTGCGGCACATCGCCCACCTGGGCGTACGGACCATGGGATTCGCCTTCACCCTGCACGGGCTGCCCACGCCGCAGACCCCGGTCCGGGTCGAACTGACTTCGCCGGAAGGCGACTTGTGGGCTTGGGGCCCGGAGGACGCGGCGGACCGGGTGAGCGGACCGGCCCTGGACTTCTGCCTGCTGGTGACCCAGCGCCGCCACCGGGACGACCTCGCCCTGAGCGCCACCGGCCCGACGGCCGCGGCCTGGCTGCCGATCGCCCAGGCCTTCGCCGGGAACCCGGGCAAGGGACGCCCGGCGGGCGGGTGAGACGGGCGGGTGCGACGGGCCCGCCGAACCGGCGTCGTCGTACCCGGCCCCTACCCTGGGCCGCATGACCATTCAGCGCATGGACAACGTCGGCATCGTCGTCGACGACCTCGACGCCGCCGTCGCCTTCTTCCTCGAACTCGGCATGGAGCTGGAAGGCCGGATGCCGATCGAAGGACGCTGGGCGGGAGCCGTCGTCGGGCTCGACGGCATGCGGAGCGAGATCGCGATGATGCGGATCCCGGGCGCCCCGGGCCGGCTCGAACTGGCGAAGTACCACAGCCCGGAGGCGATCACCCCCGAGCCGGAGACCACCCCGGCGAACACACGGGGCCTGCACCGCGTCATGTTCGCCGTCGACGACCTCGCGGACACCCTCGCCCGCCTCCGCCCGCACGGCGCCGAACTCGTCGGCGAAGTGACGCGCTTCGAGGACAGCTACCTGCTCTGCTACCTCCGCGGGCCGAGCGGCATCATCCTCGCGCTCGCCGAGCAGCTGAGCTGACGACCGGGCCCCGGCCCGCCGGAGCGCTGGGTGATCGATCGTCAAATAACAACGGTGGGCGCCCAAACCACTCCTTCCGGCGATATACGGAGTTCGTCGACGAATGATGGAATTCCCCCATGATTCGCGCTGACGCCCTGCGTACCGTTCTGGCCGGAGCCGCCTTCGCCGGCCTGCTCGCGATCGGTGGGCCGGCCGGCTCCGCCCAGGCGGCCTCCGCCCGGCCCACCGACGTGCCCGGCGCCTCCCGGGGGGAGGTCCGGGCCGGGACGGCCGCCGCCCACCGGGTGGTCACCTTCGCGGAGGAGTACAGCAGGGCGGTGCTCCACCAGAGCGGCGAGACGCCGCGCGCCGTCCGCGAGCGCTTCCTCGCCCCGCACCTGAACGTCCGGCTGGACGCCTGGGCCTCCGAGCACGGGGCCGACCCGGTGTTCCGCGCCCAGAACGTGCCGTCGGAGTGGTCCGTGCAGCAGGTCGGGGAGGAGCACGGCTTCGCCTCGATCCGCTTCACCGAGTACTGGGGCGGCGGCAGCGGCCAGGAGGTCTGGTACACCGTGCGCCTGGGTGATCTGCGGATCGTCGAGCTGAACGACGCCCCCGCCTTCTGAGCCCGCCGCTCCCGCTCCCCCTCCAGCCCCGGCGCGGCGCAGGCGCCCCCACGACTGCGCCGCGCCGGTACCCGGGCGACCGGTGCTCCGCCATCCCGAGCCGGGCTCGGCTACCGGGCGGGCGAGGCTCCCGGGCGGTCGTTCCCCGGCCGGGCGGCCGCGGTGGCCTCGGCCCAGGCGGAGATGCCCAGCCGGCCGGTGGTGCCGAGATCGAGGTAGGCCGGGACGACGACCGCGGGGCGGCCGGGCAGCGGGGCGATCTCCAGGAAGCGCCCGTTGTCGGCCCCCTTCGTCCCCGAGGTGACGGTGTTGCGCCAGACCAGTTGGAACGCCGCGTACTCGCCGGGCCGAAGCGTCACCGCCGTCGGCGCCGCGTCGAAGCCCTCCAGGGTCGCGATGCCGGCCGAGCCCTTCTGCACGGCGATGTCGAGCGGCGCACGGTCGGCGTCGAGGACGCGGACCCCCGGTCGGCCGTTCAGCGTGTAGGGGGCGGCTCCGCAGTTGGTCAGGCGGATCGCCATCACCCGCAGGCCCATGGCGGCGTTCGCCTCCTCCGCGGCCAGCGACACGCCCTCCGGGGAACAGGTCGGCGCCGGCACCGGCGTCGGTGTGGGGAGGGCCGCCGAGCTGGGAGTGTTCGGGGCGGTGGCCTTCGCGGAGGTCCTGCCGCCGGTCGCGCCCACGGGCCCCGGGGCTCCCCCGCCCGCGCCCGACACCTGCGTGCTGCCGCACCCCGCCAGCAGGGCCGCCCCCACGAGCAGCAGCGCCGCCCGGGCCGGCGGCGCGATTCGACGGTTTCCGTTCGGCGGCGTCGGGTTCATGCGGACGATCATGACACGAACCGTCGTCCGGACGGCCCGGGGAAGGCGCTCCGCACGACGGCGGGCGGGAACGCCGGCAGGGCGGCGCAGGCCGACACCCGGTGTCGGTACGCCGCCCTGGGGCGGGGCGAGGTGCGGGAGGCGACCCGCACCGTCATCCCGGTTACTTCGGGTCACGGTTGAACGTCGAGGTCGACCAGAAGTAGCCGAGCGCGGTGAGCGCCAGGCACCAGGCGACGGCGAGCCAGCCGTTGTAGCCGATCCCGCTGCCGAGCAGCAGGCCGCGCAGCGTCTCGATGGCCGGCGTGAACGGCTGGTACTGGGCGATCGGCTGGAACCAGCCCGGCATCGCGTCGACGGGGGTGAAGGCACTGGAGATGAGCGGCAGCAGGATCAGCGGCATCGCGCTGTTGCTGGCGGCCTCGGCGTTCGGGCTGGCCATGCCCATCCCGACCGCGATCCAGGTGAGCGCCAGGGCGAAGAGGACGAGCAGACCGAAGGCCGCCAGCCACTCCAGGGCGGTGGCGTCCGTGGAGCGGAAGCCGATGGCCACGGCGACCGCGCCGACCAGGACCACGCTGGCGACCGACTGCAGCACGCCGCCCACGACGTGCCCGACGAGCACCGACCCGCGGTGGATCGCCATGGTGCGGAAGCGGGCGATGATGCCCTCGGACATGTCGGTGGAGACGGACACCGCGGCCCCGATGACGGTGCTGCCGATGGTCATCAGCAGGATGCCGGGGACGAGGTAGGCGATGTAGGCGGAGCGGTCGCCGCTGCCGATGCCGGCGCTCATCGTGTTGCCGAAGATGTAGACGAAGAGCAGCAGCAGCATGACCGGGGTGAGCAGCAGGTTCAGGGTGAGTGACGGGTAGCGCCGGGCGTGCAGCAGGTTGCGGCGCAGCATGGTGGCCGAGTCACGGGCGGCGAGGGTGAAGGTGCTCATCGGACGGTCTCCTTGGACTGGTTGTTCTGGGCGGGCACGCTGGAGCCGGTCAGGGCGAAGAACACGTCGTCGAGGTCGGGGGTGTGGACGGTGAGTTCGTCGGCCTCGATGCCGGTGGCGTCCAGCCGGTCGAGGACGG
>NZ_JBHWUI010000122.1:0-25583 GCF_042737525.1 Kitasatospora sp. NPDC059973
GGCCCGGGGCGGCGGGCGCCTGGGGCGGCGGCGCGGGCCGGGGGGAGTCGGGGGTGCGGCGGTGCCGCGCGGGCCCGGAGGTCAGCAGGGGCGGCGGCGCAGGTCCAGGACGTAGTCGTGCGGCGCCCCGGCGCTCTCCGCCGCGTCGGCGACCAGGCCCAGGTAGCGGGCGGCGGGCAGGCCGCCCTCGTAGTCGTTGAGCACGTACGTCCAGACCGGGATGTCGCCGTCCAGGGTGTGCGCGCGCAGCTTGATCTTGCGGTAGATGCCGAGCTGGACGCCCTCCCAGCGGTCCAGGCCCTCCTCGTCCATCGGCGCGACGTCGTAGAGCGAGACGAAGACCTGCTCCTTCTCGTCCTCGACCACGGTGGCCAGCGAGCCCTCCCAGCCGAGCTGCTCGCCGCCGAAGGTGAGCCGCCAGCCGTCCAGCCACCCGGTACCGCGCAGCGGGGAGTGCGGAGCGCGGCGGGTCATCTGCCGAGCATCGAGGTTGGTGGCATACGCGGCGTAGAGGGGCATGGGGTGCAGCCTACGGCGACTGGGCGATCGGACAGAAGCCCCGACCCCGGCGTGGCAGCCCGCTCGGCATACGGGACAATGGTGGACGTGACTCGGATCGTGATCATCGGTGGCGGACCCGGCGGCTACGAGGCGGCGCTCGTCGCCTCCCAGCTCGGCGCGGAGGTGACCGTCGTCGACCGCGACGGTCTGGGCGGATCGGCGGTGCTCACGGACTGCGTGCCGTCGAAGACCCTGATCGCGACCGCGGAGGTGATGACGACCTTCGACAGCTCGTACGAAGAGCTGGGCATCATCGTCGCCGACGACACCCCACCGCTGGAGCGGCAGGCCCGGGTGGTCGGCGTGGACCTCGGCAAGGTCAACCGACGCGTCAAGCGCCTCGCCATCGCGCAGTCCCACGACATCACCCAGTCGGTGACCCGGGCCGGGGTCACCGTGCTGCGCGGCCGGGGCCGGCTCGGCGGCGGCGGGCAGGCCGTGGACGGCTCCCGCGAGGTGCTGGTGAACGCGCCCGACGGAAGCGTGCAGTCGCTGCACGCGGACGCGGTGCTGATCGCCACCGGCGCGCACCCGCGCGAGCTGCCGGACGCCCAGCCGGACGGCGAGCGGATCCTGACCTGGACCCAGGTGTACGACCTGGAGGAGCTGCCGGCCGAGCTGATCGTGGTCGGCTCCGGTGTGACCGGCGCCGAGTTCGCGGGCGCCTACCAGGCGCTCGGTTCCAAGGTCACCCTGGTGTCGAGTCGCGACCGGGTGCTGCCGGGCGAGGACCCGGACGCCGCCGAGGTGCTGGAGGAGGTCTTCCGCCGCCGCGGCATGAACGTGATGGGCCGCAGCCGGGCCGAGACGGTCAAGCGGGTCGGCGACCACGTCGAGGTGACGCTCTCCGACGGCAAGGTGATCAGGGGCACGCACTGCCTGATGGCGGTCGGCTCGATCCCCAACACCGCCGAGATGGGCCTGGAGGAGGCGGGGGTGAAGCTCAACGACTGGGGTCAGATCAAGGTCGACCGGGTCTCCCGCACCAGTGCCCCCGGCGTGTACGCGGCCGGTGACTGCACCGGCGTCTTCATGCTCGCCTCGGTGGCGGCCATGCAGGGCCGGATCGCGATGTACCACGCGCTCGGCGACGCGGTGCAGCCGCTGAACCTGAAGACCGTGGCCTCCAACGTCTTCACCGACCCGGAGATCGCCACCGTCGGCTACACCGCCGCCGACGTGAGTTGCGGCAAGATGGACGCGGTCGAGGTCAAGCTGCCGCTGCGGGGCAACCCGCGGGCCAAGATGCAGGGCATCCGGGACGGCTTCGTGAAGCTGTTCTGCCGCCCGGGCACCGGCATCGTGGTCGGCGGCGTGGTGGTCGCCCCGCGCGCCAGCGAGCTGATCCACCCGATCGCGCTCGCGGTGGACGCCAATCTGACGGTCGAACAGGTGGCCAGCGCCTTCACCGTCTACCCGTCCGTCTCCGGCTCGACCGCCGAGGCCGCCCGGCAGCTGCACATCCGCAAGCGGGCCGACGGCGAATCCTGAGGACCGGACGCGCAGTTGGGGGCGGCTGCCGGTCGGCGGCCGCCCTTCGCGCGGGCGGGTCCGTCACCCGGACGGCGGGCGCAGTCCCGGGTTGCTGACGGCGCGTATTGTACGGTCACGCGCCGCTCGTGCGTGAGCAATTCCCGCTACTAGCTGCAAACGCCTGAAAGCAGACGGTCACGCAGGTTACCGTCGGTTCTGTGTTTGCAGCAGAACGTCGCCAGTTGATCCTCGAAATGGTGCGCGCCAACGGAGCTGTGTCGCTCCGCGAACTGGCCCGCGTCGTCCAGACCTCCGAAGTGACCGTACGTCGTGACGTACGGGCACTGGAGGCAGAAGGGCTCCTCGACCGCCGGCACGGCGGCGCGGTGCTCCCCGGCGGCTTCAGCCGCGAACCCGGCTATCCGCAGAAGACCCACCTCTCCGCGGCCGAGAAGAGCGCCATCGCCGATCTCGCCGCGGGCCTGGTGGAGGAGGGTGACGCGGTGGTGGTCGGCGCCGGCACCACCACGCAGGAGCTGGCCCGCCGACTGGCCCGGGTGCCGGGGCTGACGGTGGTCACCAACTCCCTGCTGGTCGCGCAGGCGCTGGCGCACGCCAACCGGGTGGAGGTGGTGATGACCGGCGGCACCCTGCGGGGTTCCAACTACGCCCTGGTGGGCAGTGGCGCCGAGCAGTCGCTGCACGGGCTGCGGGTCTCCAAGGCGTTCATCTCCGGCAGTGGACTGACCGCCGAGCGCGGGCTGTCGACCACGAACATGCTCTCCGCGAGCGTGGACCGGGCTCTGGTGCAGTCGGCTGCCGAGGTCATCGTCCTCGCCGACCACACCAAGCTCGGCGCGGACACCATGTTCCAGACCGTCCCGACCGAGACCATCACCCGGCTGGTCACCGACGAGCACGCCGCCGCCGACGACACCACCGCCCGCGAGCTGGACGCGCTCGCCGACTGCGGGGTGCAGATCGACCTGGCGCCGCTCAGCGCGGCGCCGACCGGGGACGCCCCCGTGCACGGCACCGGCAGCGGGCCCGTCCACCAGACCCAGCCCGGCCCGCTGGCCCGGCGCGCGGCCCCGCCGCCCGGCGGCGCCCCGCTGCCCGGTCAGCGCCGCCCCGGCGCGCACGGCGGCCCCGGTGGGCCGGGCGGTCCGCTGCCGGCCCGGCTCGCCGAGCTGGGGGCCGTCCCGCGCGGGCGCTGACGCCGCCACCGGGCGGGCGCCGGGCAGGTGGCGGCGCCGACCGGTACCGCCGTCGCGGGGCCGGAAACGGAACCGGTCCGCACACCCCGAGGGGCGTACGGACCGGTCCGGCGGCCTGAGCCGTCAGTCCTTGATCTCGCAGAGCGCGGCGCCGCTGCTGACGCTGCCGCCGACCTCGGCCTTGAGACCGACCACGGTGCCCGCCTTGTGGGCGTTCAGCGGCTGCTCCATCTTCATCGCCTCCAGGACGACGATCAGCTCGCCCTCGGCGACGACCTGGCCCTCCTCGACGGCGACCTTGACGATGGTGCCCTGCATCGGCGAGGCCAGGGTGTCACCGCTGACCGCCGAGCCGGCCTTCTTGGCACCGACCCGGCGCTTGGCCTTGGCCGCACCGCCGGTGGCGGCCGCCGGGGCGGACGCGACGCCCAGCGAGGACGGCAGCGAGACCTCGATCCGCTTGCCGCCCACCTCGACCACCACGGTCTCGCGGCCCTCGGCCTCCTCGCCCTCGCCGGGCGCACCGGCGAACGCGGGGATGGTGTTCTGGAACTCGGTCTCGATCCACCGGGTGAAGACCGTGAACGGCCCGTCGCCGCCGTGCACCTCGGGCGCGAACGCCGGGTCGGTCACGACCGCGCGGTGGAACGGGATGGCCGTGGCCATGCCCTCGACCTTGAACTCGGCCAGCGCCCGGGCGGCGCGCTGCAGCGCCTGCTTGCGGGTGGTGCCGGTGACGATCAGCTTGGCGAGCAGCGAGTCCCAGGCGGGGCCGATGACCGAGCCGGTCTCGACGCCCGCGTCCAGCCGGACGCCGGGGCCGGACGGCGGCGCGAACAGCGTCACCGTGCCGGGCGCGGGCAGGAAGCCGCGGCCCGGGTCCTCGCCGTTGATGCGGAACTCGATCGAGTGACCCCGCACCTCCGGGTCGTCGTACCCGAGCTCCTCGCCGTCGGCGATCCGGAACATCTCGCGGACCAGGTCGATCCCGGTGACCTCCTCGGAGACCGGGTGCTCGACCTGGAGGCGGGTGTTGACCTCCAGGAAGGAGATCAGCCCGTCCTGGGAGACCAGGAACTCGCAGGTCCCGGCGCCGACGTAGCCGGCCTCCTTGAGGATGGCCTTGGACGCCCGGTACAGCTCGGCGTTCTGCTCGGGGGTGAGGAACGGCGCGGGCGCCTCCTCGACGAGCTTCTGGTGCCGGCGCTGCAGCGAGCAGTCACGGGTGGAGACGACCACCACGTTGCCGTGCCGGTCGGCCAGGCACTGGGTCTCGACGTGCCGGGGGTTGTCCAGGTACTGCTCGACGAAACACTCGCCGCGACCGAAGGCGGCGACCGCCTCGCGAACCGCGGACTCGTAGAGCTCCGGGATCTCCTCCAGCGTGCGGGCGACCTTGAGGCCGCGCCCGCCACCGCCGAACGCCGCCTTGATGGCGACCGGGAGGCCGTGCTCCTGGGCGAAGACGACGACCTCGTCGGCGCCCGAGACCGGGTCCGGCGTGCCGGCGACCAGCGGGGCACCGGCGCGCTGCGCCACGTGCCGGGCGGTGACCTTGTCACCGAGGTCGCGGATGGCCTGCGGGGGCGGGCCGATCCAGGTCAGGCCCGCGTCGAGGACGGCCTGGGCGAACTCGGCGTTCTCCGACAGGAAGCCGTAGCCGGGGTGGACGGCGTCCGCCCCCGAGTCGGCGGCGGCCTTCAGGACCTTCGCGATGTCGAGGTAGCTGGTACCGGGGGTGTCGCCGCCCAGCGCGTAAGCCTCGTCGGCCGCGCGGACGTGCAGCGCATCCCGGTCCGGCTCGGCGTAGACGGCGACGCTGGCGATACCGGCGTCCGAGCAGGCCCGGGCGACGCGGACGGCGATTTCTCCGCGGTTGGCGATGAGCACCTTGCGCACTGTGGCTCCCTTCTTGAACCTGGTCGAGTTTATGGATTTCTGGGTGGTACCGGCGAGTAGCCCCAGGTTGTGAACTATCCCACACGGAGGGTGATGCGTTCGGGGACCCGGTCCGCGACCCGGTCGGGGTCTTCCCAGGTGGGTGCCGGTGCCGTCGCCGGGAGCCGTCCCGTGCGGACGGTGACGGGGCGGCGCGGCGACGCGGTGGCCTTGGCCACACTCACCCCGCGGCGGCCGCGGAGGCGGCCCGCTCGCGGGCCGACGCGGTGATGTCGGCGGCCAGTTCCACCACATCGGGGCCGTAGGCCTTCGGGTTGACGACCTTCAGGACCAGGGCGAACGAACCGTCCTCACCGTACCGGCGGGCGAGCCGGCGGTGGTTGGCGACGAGGTAGCGGACGCCGGCGTGGTTGGCGATGCCGGTCTGGCCGGATATCAGGAAGACCGGGCGCCCACCCTCGGGGGTGGCGAGGCGCGCCAGCAGGGCGTAGACCTCGGTGTCCCAGTCGACGGTGAAGGTCCGGTCGCCCACCACGATGACGTTGTTCGGGCCCTCCGAGCCGTGGGTGACCGTCACTCCGGGCAGCCCCCAGGCCAGGTGGGCGGCCATCCGCTCGTTGCTGCTGGGGCCGCCGAAGCAGAACTCGGTCTTGGTGCCCAGGCCCCGGTGGACGGCGTCGTGCGCGACCAGGTCGGTCCGCGCGTCGCACTCCTTCACCAGGGCGGCCAGCTCCATCAGCGCGTAGGCGTCGCGCCGGGTGACCGTCCGGGCGTGCGCCCCGACCCCGACGCTGCGGTTCACCACGATCAGGCACTCGCTGCCGGCCGGCAGGCCGAAGAAGGCGCGGACCCGCTCCAGCCGCCGGCGGCGGCGCAGGTTCTGCGCGAGCCAGGCGAGCGCGGCACTGATCGCGCTCGCCACCAGCCCCAGCAGCACGTTGAGCAGACTGTCGGTCATCGGCCTGTCCCCTCCCCGTTCGAACGGCGGCGGTCAGCCTAGCGGGCTCCCGCGAGGGCCACGGGGACGGCCGGTGAGGGGACCGGTCGGTCCTCGTGGCGGGGGAGCCGGCGGCGGATCAGGCCCAGAGGTCGGTGATCCGGACGCCGAGGTCGGCGAGCAGCCGGCGGAGCAGCGGCAGGGAGAGGCCGATGACGTTGCCCGGGTCGCCGTCGATGCCCTCGACGAACGGCGCCGAGCGGCCGTCCAGGGTGAACGCGCCGGCCACGTGCAGCGGCTCGCCGGAGGCGATGTAGGCGGCGACCTCGTCGTCGTCCGGGGTGCCGAAGCGGACGGTGGTGGAGGCGGTGGCCGAGGACTGCTCGCCGGTGGCGGTGTCGATCACGCAGTGCCCGGTGCGCAGCACCCCGGACCGGCCGCGCATCGCCTGCCAGCGGGCGAGGGCCTCGGCGGCGTCGGCGGGCTTGCCGAGCGCCTGCCCGTCCAGCTCCAGCACCGAGTCGCAGCCGATCACCAGCTCGCCGCCGGTCAGCTCGGCGGCGACGGCCTTGGCCTTGGCCTCGGCGAGGACGAGGGCGAGCTCGGCGGGGCTCGCGGCGGTGATCGCGTCCTCGTCGACGCCGCTGACCACCACGCGCGGGTCGAGGCCCGCCTGGCGCAGCAGCCCGAGGCGGGCGGGGGAGGCGGAGGCGAGGACGAGGGCGCGGCGGTCGGTCATGCCCACCAGGGTAGGGGGTGACCGCCGTCGCTCCGCCCGCCCGCCGGGGCCCGGGGGCCGGTCCGGGCGCCGGTCGGACCATCACCGGTCAGACCATCAGCAGGACGGCGATCAGCAGGAGGCAGGCCGCGAGCACATGGCCGGCGCGGCGGAGCCTCTCCTGCAGTCGGCGGGCCTCCGGGGAGGGCTCGTCGCGGGGGTCGGACCAGAGCACCTGTCCAGGGTGCGTCGCGCCGCCGCGGTGACGCCTGAGTACGCGTACTCAGCTTTCGGGGCAATCCGGGCGCGCGAAGGGGGTGGGACGCCGGACGGGCCGGCCTCCCACCCCCTCCCGGCGGTGCTAGCCGGCCCAGCCCGAGGTGCGCCAGGCGTTGACGCCCGGGCGGGGGGCGGCGCGCAGCCGGCGGGCGCGGTCGTTCCAGGCGGAGTCCGGGCCGGCGCCGGCCCGGCGGGCCGCCTCGGCGGCCGCCTGCGCGGCGGCGGCCCGGGACTGGACCACCGCCAGGACGGTGGCCAGCTCCTCGGGGGTCGGCTGCCCGTGCAGCACGTGGATCGGGGCCATGGCTCAATCCTCTCGCGGCAGCGCTTACAGGGGGATGTTTCCGTGCTTCTTCGGCGGCAGCACCTCGCGCTTGCCGCGCAGCGCGCGCAGCCCGCGGACGATGTGCCGGCGGGTGTCGCTCGGCGCGATGACGGCGTCCACGTAGCCGCGCTCGGCGGCCAGGTACGGGTTGAGCAGGGTGTCCTCGTACTCGGCGACCAGCTCGGCCCGGCGGGCGTCGACGTCGGCGCCCGCGGCGGCGGCCTCCGCCAGCTCGCGCCGGTAGACGATGTTGGCCGCGCCCTGCGCGCCCATCACCGCGATCTGCGCGGTCGGCCAGGCCAGGTTGAGGTCGGCGCCCAGGTGCTTGGAGCCCATGACGTCGTACGCGCCGCCGAAGGCCTTGCGGGTGATCACGGTGATCATCGGCACGGTGGCCTCGGCGTAGGCGTAGATCAGCTTGGCGCCGCGGCGGATGATGCCGTCCCACTCCTGCTCGGTGCCGGGCAGGAAGCCGGGCACGTCCACGAAGGTGATCACCGGGATGTTGAAGCTGTCGCAGGTCCGGATGAACCGGGCGGCCTTCTCGCTGGCGTTGATGTCCAGGCAGCCGGCCAGGTCCATCGGCTGGTTGCCGACGATGCCGACCGGGTGGCCCTCGACCCGGCCGAAGCCGGTGATGATGTTGCCCGCGTACAGCGCCTGGGTCTCCAGGAACTCGCCGTCGTCCAGGACGTGCTCGATCACCGTGTGCATGTCGTACGGCTGGTTCGCCGAGTCCGGCACGAGGGTGTCGAGTTCGAGGTCCTCGTCGGTGACGGAGAGGTCCGCCTCCTCGGGGAAGGCCGGCGGGTCGGAGAGGTTGTTGGAGGGCAGGTACGAGAGCAGGCTCTTGACGTACTCGATCGCCTCCTTCTCGTCCGCGGCCAGGTAGTGCGCGTTGCCGGACTTGGTGTTGTGGGTGCGCGCGCCGCCCAGCTCCTCCATGCCGACGTCCTCACCGGTGACGGTCTTGATCACGTCCGGGCCGGTGATGAACATGTGCGAGGTCTGATCGGCCATCACCACGAAGTCGGTGATCGCGGGCGAGTACACCGCGCCGCCCGCGCAGGGGCCCATGATCAGCGAGATCTGCGGGACGACCCCGGAGGCGTGCACGTTGCGGCGGAAGATCTCGCCGTACAGGCCGAGCGAGACCACGCCCTCCTGGATCCGGGCGCCGCCGGAGTCGTTGATGCCGATGACCGGGCAGCCGGTCTTCAGCGCGAAGTCCATCACCTTGACGATCTTCTCGCCGAACACCTCGCCGAGCGAGCCGCCGAAGACGGTGAAGTCCTGCGCGAAGACGGCGACCTGACGGCCGTCGACGGTGCCGTAGCCGGTCACCACGCCGTCACCGTACGGGCGGTTCTTCTCCTGGCCGAAGTTGGTCGAGCGGTGCCGGGCGAACTCGTCGAACTCCACGAAGGAGCCCTCGTCCATCAGCTCGACGACGCGCTCACGCGCGGTCAGCTTCCCCTTGGCGTGCTGCTTCTCCACGGCCTTGGCGGAGCCGGAGTGCACCGCCTCGTCGATCCTGCGCCGCAGGTCGGCGAGCTTGCCGGCGGTGGTGTGGGGGTCGTACGGGGCCTCGGTCATCGGGTGGGCTCTCCCTGATCCATGGGCCGCGGCCTGTTCGGTGGTACGCGCGTCTGGGCGGGGACACGCGCATGAGGGCAGGGCGGCGCAACGAACTACCGTCGAGTAGCGTAGCCAGCGCCGGGGCTTTCCGGTTATGGCCAGCGACACAGTGTGTCAACGCCCGTTCTGCGGGACGATATGGCGGCCTACGGCCACCGCGCGGCGGGCGGGGCGAAACCCCTAGTCTCGTGGTCATGACCGACTCCGACACCCCCCGCCGCAGTGGACTGCGCGGCTTCGGCCACGCCGGGCCGTCGCCCTGGACCGATCTGGACCGGCCGCCGCTGGACGCCGAGGCGCTGCGCCGCGACCTCGTCCGGCCGGGCGGGTTCTGGACCGCGCTGGACGTCGTCACCGAGACCGGTTCCACCAACAGCGACCTCGCCGCCCGGGCCGGGGCCGGCGCGCCGCAGGGCGCCGTGCTGGTCGCCGAGGCGCAGAGCGCCGGGCGCGGGCGGCTGGAGCGGCAGTGGACGGCGCCGCCCCGGTCGGGGCTCTTCCTCTCGGTCCTGCTTCGCCCGGACGAGGTACCCGTCGAACGGTACGGCTGGTTGCCGATCCTGGTCGGCGTCGCCGCGGCCGCCACACTGAGCCGGGTCGCCGAGGTCGAGGTCGGCCTGAAGTGGCCCAACGACCTCCAGGTCACCGTCGACGGCGCGGAGCGCAAGCTCGGCGGCATCCTCACCGAGCTCAGCGGCGGCGCGGTGGTGGCCGGCCTCGGCCTCAACGTGTCGCTGCGCGAGGGCGAGCTGCCCGTCCCGACCGCCGCCTCGCTGCTGCTGGCCGGCGCCGCGGTGACCGACCGGTCCACCCTGCTCCGCGCGCTGCTGCGCGAGTTCGCCGTCCTCTACACCGAGTGGACGGCCGCGGCCGGCGACCCGCACGCCAGCGGTCTGCTGGCCGCCTACGCGGACCGCTGCACCACGCTCGGCCGTCCGGTCAAGGTCCACCTGCCGGGCGACCGCGAGCTCGTCGGCGAGGCGGTGGCGATCGACGGCGACGGCCGGCTGGTGGTCCGCACCCCCGACGGTGCACGGCGTCCGGTGGGCGCGGGAGACGTCGTCCACGTGCGCCCCGAGCCGCGCTGAGCGGCACTCTTCACCTCTCCTTGACCCGGGCGGATGCCCCGGATCGCGGGATTCCGTGCGAACATTCCACCTGGCAGCAGTGTGAGGCGCGCCACTGCCCGGCGGGTGGCGGGCGCGTTCGGACAGGCAGGACACGAGGCAAGTGCGGCGACCGCACGGGGACGGACCGGTGGCAGAGGACGGCGGCAACGGCGGTACGGCGGGCTCCGACGACCAGACGGTCGCGCTCGACCTGGAACGCCTGATCCTGGACGCGCCACGCCGCTACACCCCGTACCAGGCCGCGCGGGCCGCCGACGTCCCGATGGAGCTGGCCACCCGCTTCTGGCGGGCGATGGGCTTCCCGGACATCGGGCAGTCCCGGGCGCTCACCGACGGCGACGTGATCGCGCTGCGCCGGCTCGCCGGTCTGGTGGAGTCGGGCCTGCTCAGCGAGCCGATGGCGATCCAGGTCGCCCGCTCGACCGGGCAGACCACCGCCCGGCTGGCCGGCTGGCAGATGGACACCTTCCTGGAGAACCTCACCCAGTCCGTCGAGCCCGGGCTGACCCGCGCGGACGTGGCCTACCCGCTGGTCGAGCTGCTGCTGCCGGAGCTGGAGCAGTTCCTGGTGTACGTCTGGCGCCGCCAGCTGGCCGCCGTCACCGGCCGGGTGGTGCAGGCCGCCGAGGACACCGAGATCACCAGTGGCCGGCTGGCCGTCGGCTTCGCCGACCTGGTCGGCTTCACCCGGCTCTCGCGCCGGCTGGAGGAGGAGGAGCTCGGCGAGCTGGTCGAGACCTTCGAGAACACCTGCTCCGACCTGATCGCCGGCCAGGGCGGCCGGGTGATCAAGACCCTCGGCGACGAGATCCTGTACGTCTCCGAGGACCCGGGGACGGCCGCCGAGATCGCGTTCAGCCTGATCGAGGCGCTGGCCGAGGACGACACCATCCCCGCGCTGCGGGTCGGCATGGCCTTCGGCACCGTCACCTCGCGGATGGGCGACGTCTTCGGCACCACGGTCAACCTGGCCAGCCGGCTCACCTCGATCGCCCCGAAGGACGCGGTGCTGATCGACGGCGAGTTCGCGGCCGCGCTGGAGCAGAACGGCAGTGTCGCCCCGGCCGACGCGGACGGGCCGGGGCTGGCCGAGGCGCTGTCGGCCGCCTCCGGACTGCCCGCCTCCGGGCTCCCGGTGCCGGCGCCGGACGCGGGGCGCCGGTTCAGCCTCCAGCCGATGTGGCGCCGGCCGGTGCGCGGGCTGGGGCTGGTCGAGCCGTGGCTGCTGTCGCGGCGGCCGCGCGGCGAATAGCGGGCGCCCCCGGACCGCCGGGCTCCCGGAGGCCGCGGGGAGTACCCGGCCGCTCACGGGGTAGGCGGACGTCCGGGCAGGGCGCGGCGGAGTCCGGGCCGGCGGCACGGTCACCCGGCGGGGTCGGTGGCCGTCGTCCGAAAGCCGTACGGCTGAAACCGGTCCGGCCGGGCGGATCCGTGTGGGCAAACGGGGCATAACCGAGCGAAACCGCCCTAGTCTTGGTGCAGGCGGACGGGTCCGGTTCGCGGTGGGTGAGCCACCGCGCCGGACGGGACCGAGCACAGGGAACGGGGCGAGCCGGTGGGCAGTGAGGCGATCACGACGGACCGCGGTTGCGTGTGCGACCGCCCGGAGCTGCCGGCCGCCCCCGACCCGCGGCTGACGTCCGTGGTGGAGCTCGCCCAGGACATGGCGGGGGCGCTCACCCCGCTGGAGGCGGTCCGCGCGGCCGCCGTCCGGGCCACCGAGGCCCTCGGCGCCACCATGGCGGCCGTCTCGGTCTGGGACCGGGAGTCCGGCCGGCTGCGGGTCCTGGTCAACTACGGGGAGCTGGCGCCGGGCGAGGAGGAGCTGCCGGAGGACGAGTCCTACCCGGTGGCGGACTTCCCCGAGATCGTCACCTACCTGGAGGAGCGCTGGACCACCGGACGGCTGCCCCGCGCCTGGCTGCAGAGCGCCGAGAACACCGAACTCCACGCCGGGCACGCCCACCCCACCGCCGGGGCCTACTGCCAGGAGCGGGCCGCGGCGCTGCGCCGGCGCGGCCGGGGCTGCTGCGTGGTCGCCCCGATCGTGCTGCACGGACAGGCCTGGGGCGAGCTCTACCTGGCCAGGTCCACCGGGGCGGCGGAGTTCACCGAGGGCGACGCCGAGTACGCCACCCTGCTCGCCGCCCAGATCTCGGCCGGGCTCGCGCAGACCGAACGCCTCGCCGACCTGCGCAAGCTCGCCTTCTCCGACCCGCTGACCGGGCTGGCCAACCGGCGGGCGGTGGACGCCCGGCTGGAGAGCGCGCTGGAGGCGCACAACCGCGACGGCACGGTGGTCTCGCTGGTGGTCTGCGACGTCAACGGTCTGAAGCGGGTCAACGACCAGCTCGGACACGAGATGGGCGACCGGCTGCTGGAGCGCTTCGCCCACCAGCTGTCGCTGGCCGCCGCCAGGCTGCCCGGCAGCCTCGCCGCCCGTCTCGGCGGCGACGAGTTCTGCCTGCTGGTGGAGGGCCAGAAGGCGGACGAGGTGGTCGCCGTCGCCGAGGAGCTGTGCGCGCGGGCCCTGGCGCTGGCCGAGGGCGAGGGCGTCGCCTGCGGGGTCGCCTCCACCGGGGACTCGATCGGCCCGGTCACCACGCCCGACCGGCTGTTCCGGCTCGCCGACGCCGCGCAGTACCGGGCCAAGGCCGCCCGCGCCGCGCACCCGGTGGTGGCCGGCCGCAGCCACGGCCCCGGCCTGTCGCCGGACCCGACCGTGCTGCTGGCCGACGCCGCCGATCCGCACCACCGGGCCGACGGCCGGGGGCGCGTCCCCGGCCGGCCGGGCGCCGGCGACCGGCGGCGGTTCCGCGGCGCCGCGCACAGCGCCGACCCGGGACAGCTGCTCACCGCCGTGCTCGCCGCCCTGGACCAGCGCGGGGTCACCCGCTCGGTCCACCCCGCCGACACCATCGGCAAGCTGGCGGTGGTCGCGGAGACGGCCTCCCGGCTGCTCGACGCGGTCGGCTGGTGGGTCTCCTACGTGCCGCCCGGCTCGCACCTGATGCGCACCGCCCAGCACGCCGTGTACCGGATGACCAGCGGACCGAGCAGCACGCGGGCGGAGACCCAGCGGGCCCAGATCGAGGCCCCGGACGCCGTCTTCGACCTGCGGCACTACCCGATGACCCGGCAGGCGGTGCGCGGCGGGTCCTTCGCGCTGCGCGCGGGCGCGGC
This sequence comes from Kitasatospora sp. NPDC059973, assembly GCF_042737525.1. Lineage (NCBI taxonomy): Bacteria > Bacillati > Actinomycetota > Actinomycetes > Kitasatosporales > Streptomycetaceae > Kitasatospora > Kitasatospora sp. NPDC059973. The sequence continues at coordinate 13,361 of NZ_JBHWUI010000122.1, forward strand.
CGGGAACGACCCGTCCGAGGAGGCCATGCTGGTGGTCAGCGGCTACCGGGGGATGGTCGCGGCGGGCGGACAGAACCCGGCCGGCGGCTGGCTGGTGGAACTGTTCGCCGACGACGCGACGCTGCCGCTCGGACAGGTCGCCAGCGCGATGCGGGCCCTGGTCGCCGTTGCGCTCTCCGGCCCGGCCTCCCCGCCGCCGGGCTGAGGCGGGCCCGGTTCGTGGACGGACCGGGCGGGGGGCTTGTGCCGGTTCGGTGACCGGCCTGTTCCGAGCCGGTCGCGGTCCGGTGCGGAGGCTGCCGCGGGGCTGGGCGGCGAGCCCCGGACGTGGGATGGTATCCGCCGTCGGCGGGCCACGGGGGCCGGGCCGGAACGGGGGTCGAAACCCATGCGCGCTCGTCTGACGAGCCTTGTCCTCTCCGCGGTGCTGGCGCTGGGCGGTGCCACGCTGGCCGCCGCCCCGGCGGCCGAGGCCGCGCCGCGCGCCGCCGCGGTCGGCACCGCCGCCGGTTCCGCCGCCGGTTCTTCCGCCGCGGGGGGCGCCGTCCAGGCGGCCCAGGCGGCCCAGGCGGCCCCGGCGGCCCCGGCCGTGGCCGGGCAGCAGGACGGCACCCGGCTGGCCGGGTCCAAGGACAAGTCCAAGTCGAAGTCGAAGAAGAAGAAGAAGGGCTTCTTCGGCAAGATCATCGGCGTGGTGATCGGCATCGTGGTGGTGTTGATCGTGATCGCCGTGATCATCGCGGTGGTCGTGATGCTCCGCCGCCGCAACCGGCAGTAGACCGCGCGGGCCCGTGGACCCGGTGGGTCCACGGGCCGGCCGCCGGACCGGTCACGGCCGCAGGGCGCGCAGGACGCCGTCCACCAGACGGTCCGCGTAGGCGTGGTCGAGCGGGCCGAGGCCGTGCAGCCAGCGGTAGTACATCGGGCCGTAGAGCAGTTCGACGGCGAGGTCGAGGTCGGCGTCGCCGTCGATCTGCCCGGCCTCGCGGGCGGTGCGCAGGCGCTCCCGGGTGACCTCCAGCAGAGGGTCCAGCAGGCGCTCGCGGTACTCCCGCAGCAGGGCCGGGTCGCGCTGGTGCTCGGAGACCAGGCCGCGGCCGGTGTTGTCGAAGCCCGGGTCGGCGAGCTGGTCGGCCGTCGGCCGCAGGACGGCGCGCAGATCGGCGGCGAGGTCGCCGGTGTCGGGCAGTGCCAGACTGCCGGAGGCGTTCTCGTTGGCGGCCTGGAAGGCGTCGAAGACCACCGCGCCCTTGGAGGGCCACCAGCGGTAGATGGTCTGCTTGCCGACGCCGGCCCGGGCGGCGATCGCCTCGATGGTCAGCTTGCCGAAGCCCACCTCGGCCACCAGTTCGGCGGCGGCGGTGAGGACGGCCTGGCGGGAGCGCTCGCTGCGGCGGGCGGGATCGGGAGAGCTGCTGCGGGTCATGGGCCCATTCTAGGGCGCTGGCGAAACGAGACGTCTCGTCTTGCTGGAGGAGTCTTGCTGAAGATCGGACCGAGCCCGCACGCTCCGGGGCGGGTCGGGTCGGGTCGGCTCGCCGGTGGGGCGGGCGGTGGCCGGCCGGTCAGCCGCTGATCCGGTCCGGGCGGGTGTAGACGTTGGCGCGTTCCCCGCGCAGGAAGCCGACCAGGGTCAGGCCCAGCTCCTCGGCGAGGTCCACCGCGAGGGAGGACGGCGCGGAGACGGCGGCCAGCAGGGGGACGCCCGCCAGCGCGGCCTTCTGGGTCAGCTCGAACGAGGCGCGACCGCTGACCAGCAGGACGTGCCCGGTCAGCGGCAGCCGGCCCGCGCGCAGCGCCCAGCCGACCACCTTGTCCACCGCGTTGTGCCGGCCCACGTCCTCGCGGGCGCAGAGCAGCGCGCCGCTCGTCCCGTCGAACAGCCCGGCCGCGTGCAGGCCGCCGGTCGAGTCGAAGGTCCGCTGGGTGGCCCGGAGCCGGTCCGCCAGCCCGTACAGCAGGGCCGGGGGGACGGTCAGCGGGTCGTCCCCGACGGGGTGGCGGACGTGGGTGCGGACGGCGTCCACCGTGTCGCGGCCGCAGAGGCCGCAGGCGCTGGTGGTGAGCAGGTTGCGGTGGGCGGAGAGCGGGAGGGCGCGGGCGCCGCGCAGGGCCGCGTCCACCACGTTGTAGGTGTTCGCGCCGTCCTCGTCCGTACCGGCGCAGTAGCGCAGGGCCGCGAGGTCCTCGGCCGTGTGCACCAGCCCCTCGCCGACCAGGAAGCCGGCCACCAGGTCGAAGTCCTGGCCGGGCGTGCGCATGGTCACCGTCAGCGGCTCGCCGCCGACCCGGATCTCCAGCGGCTCCTCCGCCGCGAGGGCGTCCGGTCGCGTGCTGCGGCCGTCCCCGTGCAGCCGCACCACTCGCCGCCGTGCCGTCGCCCGCGTCATCGGTCCTCCGCCTCCGTGCCGTCCGTCGACCCCAGCGTGCGGTATCGGGGTGGCGCTTCGGAAATCGGGGTGGGGCCGGTGGCCGGGCGCCGGTGGGGGCGACTCGTGGGCGGGCGCCCGTCACCTGATCGGCGATGCCGTGAGGCGGCCGGCGCCCGCCGTCGGCGAAGGTGGCGTGGAGGTCCCGGCCGGGGCCGTCGGAGCCGGCGCGCCCTCCGGCGGGACGCGGAGGGCGGCCGCGGCCGGCTCCGTCCGGCGGGCGGGAGTCCGCCAGGTGGGATCCACTGGTTGTCATATCTTCATTCAGCTGGTGTGATGATGCATATGGATATGCACAGTGCTGTGGCCCCCGATGCGCCCCTCGTCCAGGTCGGCAAGGCCGACGTCAGCGCCGAGGACGTGCTGGCCGTCGCCCGGGGCAACGCCCGGGTAGAGATCGGTCCGGACGCGCTCGCCGAGATGGCGACCGCGCGGGCCCGGATCGAGGCCCTCGCGGCCGAGCCGCGCCCCGTCTACGGCGTCTCCACCGGCTTCGGCGCGCTCGCCGTCCGGCACATCAGCCCCGAGCTCCGCGCCCAGCTGCAGCGCTCGCTGGTGCGTTCGCACGCCGCCGGGATGGGCCCGGCGGTGGAGCGCGAGGTGGTCCGCGCGCTGATGTTCCTGCGGATGAAGACGCTGGCCTCCGGCCGGACCGGCGTGCGCCCGGTGGTCGCCCAGACCATGGCCGCCATCCTGAACGCCGGCATCACGCCGGTGGTCCGCGAGTTCGGCTCGCTCGGCTGCTCCGGCGACCTCGCCCCGCTCTCGCACTGTGCGCTGGTCCTGATGGGCGAGGGCGTGGCGACCGGCCCGGACGGCGTCGACAAGCCCTCCGGCGAGCTGCTCGCCGCGGCCGGCATCGAGCCGGTCGAGCTGCTGGAGAAGGAGGGCCTGGCCCTCATCAACGGCACCGACGGCATGCTCGGCATGCTGGTGATGGCCATCGCCGACCTCCAGCGCCTGTTCACCACCGCCGACATCACCGCCGCGATGACCCTGGAGGCGCTGCTCGGCACCGACAAGGTGCTCGCCCCCGAGCTGCACGCCCCGATCCGCCCGCACCCCGGCCAGGCGCTGAGCGCCGCCAACATGCTGGCCGTCCTCAAGGGCTCCGGCCTCACCGGCCACCACCAGGACGACGCCCCGCGCGTCCAGGACGCCTACTCGATCCGCTGCGCCCCCCAGGTCGCCGGCGCCGGCCGCGACACGGTGGCCCACGCCGCCCTGGTCGCCTCCCGCGAGCTGGCCGCCTCGGTCGACAACCCGGTGGTGCTGCCGGACGGCCGGGTCGAGTCCAACGGCAACTTCCACGGCGCCCCGGTCGCCTACGTGCTGGACTTCCTCGCCATCGCGGCCGCCGACCTCGGCTCGATCTCCGAGCGCCGTACCGACCGGCTGCTGGACAAGGCCCGTTCGCACGGCCTGCCGGCCTTCCTCGCCGACGACCCGGGCGTGGACTCCGGTCTGATGATCGCCCAGTACACCCAGGCGGCCCTGGTCAGCGAGAACAAGCGGCTCGCCGTGCCGGCCTCGGTCGACTCGATCCCGTCCTCCGCGATGCAGGAGGACCACGTCTCGATGGGCTGGTCGGCCGCCCGCAAGCTGCGCCAGTCCGTCGAGAACCTCGGCCGGATCCTGGCCGTCGAGCTGACCGCCGCCTCCCGCGCGCTGGAGATCCGCCGGCAGGCCGACGCCAGCGGCACGCCCTCGCCGGCGACCCTCGCCGCGCTGGCCGTCGCCCGGGAGGCCGGGGTCGGCGGCGCCGGCCGCGACCGCTTCCTCTCGCCGGACCTGGAGGCCGCCGCCGCGCTGGTCGCCTCCGGCGAGCTGGTGCGGGCCGTCGAGAAGGTCACCGGGCCGCTGGCCTGACGAGGCCGCCGCCGCCCGGGGCGGGCGGGAGTCAGTCCCACTCGCCCCGCGGCGGCCGGGCGCGCTTCTCCTCGCGCCGGTCGGCGGCGATGGCGGCGTAGTTGACGCCGACGATGCCGGCCCAGCAGACCAGCAGGCCCATGAAGCCGTTCGAGCCGCTGGTCGCGATGCCGGTCAGCGGGATGCCGAGGACCAGCGAGATCAGCGGCAGCTTCGAGCCGGAACGGCCGAAGGAGCGCCGGCGCAGGTGCTCCGCCGGGCCGTAGCCGTCGAGCCGCTCCGCCACCCGGCGCTCCACCCGGGCGTCGAGGCGGGCGTCCAACCGGGCGTCCAGCCGGGCGAGGAACGAGTCGACGATCTCCGACTCGTACTCCTCGCCCAGCTCCTTGCGGGTCTGCAGAGCCGCGTCGAGGTCGCGTCGCAGTTCGTCCTGGCGTGTGTCCATGGCGCTCAGCCTGGTGCAGCGCCGGGGCTCCAGTCCATCGGTTCGCGCCGGGATCGGGGCGGATCAGGGGGAAATCAGGGTCACCCGGAGGGGTGATCCGCACCGCCGGGGGGTCTCATCGGGCGTCCCGGCGTACGAGACGTCTTTGCCAGCGGCAGTCCGCTGCTGCACAGTCGTCGTCCGAACAGCTCGCACCCGGAGGTACCGCTGATGACCGCCACCGACGACACCGGCACGGTAGGCCCCTCCGCCCGACTCCTCCAGCTCTTCGAGGGCCACCGGCTCACCCCCACCCAGCGCCGGATCGCCCACTCGCTCGTCCGGCACGCCACCGAGGCGCCGTTCCTCTCCAGCGTCGAGGTCGCCGAACTGGCCGGCGTCAGCCAGCCCTCGGTCACCCGCTTCGCGGTGGCCCTCGGCTACGACGGCTACCCGGCGCTGCGCAAGCAGCTGCGCGAGCTGGGCGCGGGGGAGCCGAGCGCCCCGGAGACCCCGGACGACGTGGTGCGCAACGAGCACCAGCAGGCCGTCCTCGCCGAGATCGAGCACCTGCGGCTGCTCGCCGAGCTGCTCGCCGACCCCGAGCCGATCATCCGCGCGGCCCGGCTGCTCGCCGCCTCCCGCCCGCTGCCCGTCCTCGGCCTGCGGGCCGCCTCCGCGCAGGCCCGCGGCTTCGCCTACTTCGCGGCCAAGGTGCACCCGGACATCCGGCTGCTCGACGAGGGCGGCAGCATGCTCGCCGACCGCCTGGAACAGGCCGCCGCCGCCGGCGCCTCCGCGCTGCTCTGCTTCGCCCTGCCGCGCTACCCGCGCGAGCTGATGGACGCCCTGACGGTGGCCCGGGACTGCGGTCTGACGGTGCTGACGGTCGCCGACAGTGCCTTCGCCCCGGTCGCCAAGCTCTCCGACCTGATGCTGCCGGCCGCCGTCGGCACCGGCCTGGTCTTCGACACGGCGTGCGCGCCGATGATGCTCGGCCGGGTGCTGCTCCAGACGATGTGCGACGAACTCCCCGGCGCCGAGGCCCGGTTGGAGTCGATCGAGCAGTCCGCGACGGCTCGTGGGCTGTTTTTGGAGTAGGACCGTACCCGGGGCGGGAATCCTGTCAACAGGCCCCGGAGCAGGGCCGACCGGCAGGGGGAGCCTGTGATGCGCGTGATCCACGAGATGAAGTTCGTCGGCCGACTCGCCTCGGGCGCCGACGAATGGTCCTGCCCGGCCTGCGGACGCCGCGTCACCCTGCGGCGGCTGCCCGAACCCGAACTCGTCGTCCTCGACGCCGGTGACGAGAGCGCCGTCCACGTCGGCGTCATCGAGCCCGACGGCCGCGCCGCGGCGGCCGCCGACAAGTACGGCCTCGGCCCCGTCCAGGAGATCCCCCGCCCGCCGCGCCCGGCCGCCGCGGCCGCCCCGGCCGCGCCCGCGGACCCCGACGCCGACGACCGCCGCTGGCTCGCCGAGATCGGCATCGACTGGGACGGCGACGCGGCGGCCTGACGCCGGGTCGGGTCGGCCGTCCGCCTCGCGCGCCCGCCGCGCAGGGCCGGGCGGCCCCCGCGACGATCCCGCGCGCGGGCCCGTGCCTCGCCCGGACTCCGCGGCGGCCGTCGCGCGGCCGCCGCGGGGCCGTCCGGGGTGTACGGCGGGGCGCGTCGCCGTGCCCTCCGCCCGGCGGCGCCTGGGCCGAGTGGCTGGTGTTCGCCCGACTCGGGGTAGCGCGGCGGGGTTGTCGCGATGCCGGCTGATCGGATGCGCTCAGGTCTGGCCGGAGACTGAATGATTGGATATATTCAGCCAAGTCGAGCTTGAATGAATTCATCCGTAGGGAGCCGGGACATGGTGCAGCAGCAGGCGAGCGGGCCGCGCGAGGTGCGGGCGGCGCGCGGTACGGGGCTGACGGCGCAGGGGTGGCAGCAGGAGGCTGCCCTGCGGATGCTGATGAACAACCTCGACCCCGAGGTGGCCGAGCACCCGTCGAAGCTCGTCGTCTACGGCGGCACCGGCAAGGCGGCGCGGGACTGGCGCTCGTTCGACGCCATGGTGCGCACGCTGGAGACGCTGAAGCAGGACGAGACCATGCTGGTCCAGTCCGGGCGGCCGGTCGGCGTCATGCAGACGCACGAGTGGGCGCCGCGCGTGCTCATCGCCAACTCCAACCTGGTCGGCGACTGGGCGAACTGGGAGGAGTTCCGGCGGCTGGAGAGCCTCGGCCTCACCATGTACGGCCAGATGACCGCCGGATCGTGGATCTACATCGGCACCCAGGGCATCCTCCAGGGCACCTACGAGACCTTCGCCGCCGTCGCCAACAAGCGGTTCGACGGCACCCTGGCGGGGACGATCACCCTCACCGCCGGCCTCGGCGGCATGGGCGGCGCCCAGCCGCTGGCCGTGACGATGAACGGCGGCGTGGCGATCTGCGTCGACTGCGACCCGTCCCGGATCTCCCGCCGGATCGAGCACCGCTACCTGGACGTCGAGGCCAAGAACCTCGCGCACGCGCTGGAGCTGGCCACCGCCGCCCGCGACCGCCGCGAGCCGCTCTCCATCGGCCTGCTGGGCAACGCCGCCGAGGTGTTCCCGCAGCTGCTCTCGATGGACGCGCCGATCGACATCGTCACCGACCAGACCAGCGCCCACGACCCGCTGAGCTACCTGCCGGTCGGCGTCGCCTTCGACGACATGGCGACCTACGCGGCCGAGAAGCCCGCCGAGTTCACCCAGCGCTCGCGCGAGTCGATGGCCCGGCACGTCGAGGCGATGGTCGGCTTCATGGACGCCGGCGCCGAGGTGTTCGACTACGGCAACTCGATCCGCGGTGAGGCCCAGCTGGCCGGCTACGACCGCGCGTTCGCCTTCCCGGGCTTCGTCCCGGCCTACATCCGGCCGCTGTTCTGCGAGGGAAAGGGCCCGTTCCGCTGGGCGGCGCTGTCCGGCGACCCGCAGGACATCGCCAAGACCGACAAGGCCGTGCTCGACCTCTTCCCGGAGAACGAGTCGCTGCACCGCTGGATCAAGATGGCCCAGGAGAAGGTGCACTTCCAGGGCCTGCCGGCGCGGATCTGCTGGCTCGGCTACGGCGAGCGCGACAAGGCCGGCGAGCGGTTCAACGACATGGTCGCCTCCGGCGAGCTGTCCGCGCCGATCGTGATCGGCCGCGACCACCTGGACTGCGGCTCGGTCGCCTCCCCGTACCGGGAGACCGAGGCGATGCTGGACGGCTCCGACGCGATCGCCGACTGGCCGCTGCTCAACGCCATGGTCAACGTCGCCTCCGGCGCGTCCTGGGTCTCCATCCACCACGGCGGCGGCGTCGGCATCGGCCGCTCGATCCACGCGGGCCAGGTCACGGTGGCCGACGGCACCGCGCTGGCCGGCGAGAAGATCCGCCGGGTGCTCACCAACGACCCGGGCATGGGCGTGATCCGCCACGTCGACGCCGGCTACGACCGGGCCGACGAGGTCGCCGCCGAGCGCGGCGTCCGCGTCCCGATGAACGAGCACGGCCCGATGGGTGAGCTGTGACCTTCGAAGAGATGTGGGCGGAGCTGCTCCCGGTGGGCCGCTCCGCCTCCACCGGCGGCTACCGCCGCTTCGCCTGGAACTCCGCCGACGCCGAGTGCCGGTCCTGGTTCGAGGAGCAGGCCCGCGGCCGCGGGCTGACCTACGAGCTGGACCGCAACGGCAACCAGTGGGCCTGGCTGGGCGACCCGGCGGGCGAGGGCGCGATCGTCACCGGCTCGCACCTGGACTCCGTCCCCGACGGCGGCGCCTTCGACGGCCCGCTCGGGGTGGTCTCCTCCTTCGCCGCGCTGGACGAACTCCGCGGGCGGGGAGCCGAGTTCGACCGGCCGCTGGCCATCGTCAACTTCGGTGACGAGGAGGGCGCCCGGTTCGGCGTGGCCTGCATCGGCTCCCGGCTGAGCGCGGGCGTGCTCGGCCGCGACCAGGCGTACGAGCTGCGCGACGCCGACGGCGTCCGGCTGCCCGACGCGATGGAGAAGGCCGGCTACGACCCGGCCGGGATCGGCGCGGACGGCGACCGGCTGGCCCGGATCGGCGCCTTCGTCGAACTCCACGTCGAGCAGGGCCGCTACCTCGCCGAGGACCAGCCGGTCGGCGTGGCCGGCGCGATCTGGCCGCACGGCCGCTGGCGGTTCGACTTCCACGGGGAGGCGAACCACGCCGGCACCACCCGGATCGAGGACCGCCGCGACCCGATGCTCACCTACGCCAACACCGTGCTCGCGGCGCGGAAGAAGGCGCGGACGGCAGGGGCGCTGGCCACCTTCGGCAAGGTCGCGGTCGAGCCCAACGGCACCAACGCGATCGCCTCCCTGGTGCGCGGCTGGCTGGACTCCCGGGCCGCCGACGAGCAGACGCTCACCGCCCTGGTCGAGGAGATCGAGCGGGCGGCGTACGAGCGCGGCGACCGCGACGGCGTCCGGGTCGAACTGACCCGCGAGTCCTACACCCCGGTGGTCGAGTTCGACGGCCCGCTGCGCGACCGGCTCGCCCGGCGGCTCAACGCGGCGGGCGCCCCCGACGGCGTGCCGATCCTGCCCACCGGCGCGGGACACGACGCCGGAATCCTGGCTTCGGCGATCCCGACCGCCATGCTGTTCGTACGTAACCCGAGCGGGGTCTCGCACTCCCCGGCCGAGCACGCGGAGACGGCCGACTGCCTGGCCGGCGTGACCGCCCTCGCCGACGTACTGGAGGACCTGGCGTGTCAGTAGGCCGTGCCGGAGGCGCGCACATGACGACTTACTGGGCGGAGCACGCCTGGCTGCCGCACGCCAACGGGCCGGTGGTCGAGCAGGACGTGCTGATCGCCACCGGCCCCGGCGGCCGGATCACCGCGGTGACGCCGGACAGCGGGCCCTGCCCGCCCGGCGCCGTCCGGCTGGCCGGGCTGCTGCTGCCGGGCCAGGCCAACGCGCACTCGCACGCCTTCCACCGGGCGCTGCGCGGCCACGTGCAGGTCGGCTCCGGCACCTTCTGGACCTGGCGCGACACCATGTACCGGTTCGCCGGGGCGCTCGACCCGGACAGCTACCTGGCGCTCGCCACCGCCGTCTACGCCGAGATGGCGCTGGCCGGGATCACCGCGGTGGGGGAGTTCCACTACCTGCACCACGCGCCCGGCGGGAGCCGCTACGACGATCCGAACGCGATGGGCGAGGCGCTGATCGAGGCCGCCGCCCGGGCCGGGATCCGGATCACCCTGCTGGACACCTGCTACCTGTCGGCCGGCTTCGGCGCCGAGCCGACCAGGCCGCAGCTGCGGTTCAGCGACGGCGACGCCGACGCCTGGGCCGAGCGGGTGGAGGCGCTCAAGCCGCGCGAGCACGCCCGGATCGGCGCCGCGATCCACTCGGTGCGGGCGGTACCGGCCGAGCAGCTCGGCACCGTCGCGCGGTGGACGGACGGCCGCCGGGCCCCGCTGCACGTCCACCTCTCCGAGCAGACCGCCGAGAACGACGCCTGCCTCACCGCGCACGGCGTCACCCCGACCAGGCTGCTCGCCGACCACGGCGCGCTCGGCCCGCGCACCTCGGCGGTGCACGCCACCCACCTCACCGACGAGGACATCAAGCTCCTCAGCGACTCCTCGACCGCCATCTGCATGTGCCCCACCACCGAGCGGGACCTCGCCGACGGCATCGGTCCGGCCCGCCGGCTCGCCTCGGCGGGCTGCCCGATCACCCTGGGCAGTGACAGCCACGCCGTCATCGACCCGTTCGAGGAGGCCCGCGCGCTGGAGCTGGACGAGCGGCTGCGGACCAGGACCCGGGGCCACTGGACGGCCAACTCGCTGCTGCGGGCGGGCACCGAGGACGGACACGCCTCGCTCGGCTGGCCGGAGGCCGGGCGGATCGAGGCCGGCGCCCTGGCCGACTTCACCGTGATCGCCCTGGACTCGGTGCGCACCGCCGGGCCGCCGAGCCGGCTCGGCGCCGAGATCGCGGTGTTCGCCGCCTCGGCCGCCGACGTGCGGCACGTGGTGGTCGGCGGACGGCAGATCGTCCGGGACGGCGTCCACCAGCTGGTGCCCGACGTCCCGGGCGCGCTGCGGTCCTCGATCGCCGCGCTGAGCTGCTGAGTCCCCGTACCTCCCGGGGGCGGGCGGGGGCCGACCCCGCCCGCCCCCGGGTCCAGCCCCGAAAGGCCTGATGTGAGCACCCCGAGCAGCCCGCAGAGCCAGGGCATGCCGAGCACCCTGATCACCGGGATCGGCAGCCTGGTCACCAACGACCCCGCGTACGGGACCGGGCCGCTCGGCCTGCTCACCGACGCGGCCGTGGTGGTGGACGGCGGCACGGTCGCCTGGGTCGGGCCGGCCGCCGAGGCGCCCGCCGCGGACGAGCGGTTCGACGCGGCCGGGCGGGCGCTGCTGCCCGGCTACGTCGACTCGCACGCCCACCTGGTGTTCGCCGGGGACCGCACCGCGGAGTTCAACGCCCGGATGTCCGGCCAGTCGTACACCGCGGGCGGGATCCGGACGACGGTGGCCGCCACCCGGGCCGCGAGCGACGCCGAACTCGACGCCAACCTGGCCCGGTTCGTGCGCGAGGCGCTGCGGCAGGGGACGACCGCGATCGAGTGCAAGTCCGGCTACGGGCTGACCGTCGTCGACGAGGCCCGGGCGCTGCGGATCGCCTCCTCGTACACCTCCGAGACCACCTACCTGGGCGCCCACGTGGTCGCCCCCGAGTACGCCGACGACCCGGCGGGCTACGTGGACCTGGTCACCGGCGACATGCTGGACGCCTGCGCGCCCTACGCCCGCTGGGTGGACGTCTTCTGCGAGAACGGCGCCTTCGACGGGGACCAGGCCCGGGCGATCCTGACCGCCGGGATCGAGCGCGGTCTCACCCCCCGGGTGCACGCCAACCAGCTCTCCTACGGCCCGGGCGTCCAGCTCGCCGTCGAGCTGGGGGCGGCCTCGGCCGACCACTGCACCCACCTCACCGACGAGGACGTGGCCGCGCTGGCCGGCTCGGAGACGGTGGCGACGCTGCTGCCGGGCGCGGAGTTCTCCACCCGCGCCGCCTATCCGGACGCGCGCCGGCTGCTCGCCGCGGGCGCCGTCGTCGCGCTCTCCACGGACTGCAACCCGGGCTCCAGCTTCACCAGTTCGATGGCGTTCTGCATCGCGGTCGCGGTCCGGGAGATGGGGATGACGCCGGACGAGGCGGTCTGGGCCGCCACCGCGGGCGGCGCCCGGGCGCTGCGGCGCACCGACGTCGGGGCGGTGACGGTCGGCGCCCGGGCCGACCTCCAGCTGCTGGAGGCGCCCTCGCACGTCCACCTCGCGTACCGGCCGGGCGTCCCGCTGACGGCGGCGGTCTGGCGGGCCGGGGTCCGCGAGGTCTGACCTTCACGGCTCCGGGGCCCGGGGGGCGGCGGGGGCCCTGGGTGCGGGGGGTGGCGCCGGGGGGGGGGGGTCCGGCGCGGTGCCCCCCCCCCCCCGACC